>JASLIR010000111.1 GCA_030152125.1 Alkanindiges sp. | reverse complement strand
CCAAAAAGTGGCTTGCTACCCAAGCCACTTTTTGGAGGGAGACTTGGCGGGCTGCCGCCCTCCAAACCTCCTGTAACACGCATATAATAAAATGAATTTATTGGAATTATTTGCTAAGTTGGCGCATATGGAGCGAAGCCCTGAGCTGCGACTAAAGCAGCATAAGGCTACCCCATCTTCTTAATTTTTTACAGGTTTGATCATAGCATGTTGCCTATGTCAGGAATCTGTCCGGCTGATGGGTGCTTTTGTAACCTTTAGGTTTTCCCATAAAAAAACCGCCTTGAATAAGGCGGTTTTTTTAACGCATACGCAATGAATTACGCACGGTTTTTTAGCTTTTGCAGGGTTTGCAACTGTGCAGCGGTTTCTGCCAGGGCAGCCAGGGCGGCGCCAGCATCCAACTCGCTCTTCTGGTTGTCCAGCTGAACTTCGGCTTGCTTGCGCGCTTCCAAAATTGCAGCTTCGTCCAGATCATTAGCACGAATCGCAGTGTCTGCCAGTACAGTCACAATGTGTGGCTGCACCTCCAGAACCCCACCAGATACATAGATAATCTCTTCTGTACCGTTTTCCAACTGAACACGGATTGGTCCAGGTTGAAGCAAAGTGACCAGTGGCGCGTGGCCAGGTAAAATACCCAGCTCGCCGCCTGCACCTTTGGCAATAAGCATGGAAATAGTGCCACTATAAATGGACTCTTTCACGCTTACTACGCTACATTGCATTGTTGCCATGAGAGTTTCTCCGTAACACTTAACACTTAATTAGAGTTACAGCTAATTACAGCTTCTCGGCTTTAGCAATGGCTTCTTCAATACCACCAACCATGTAGAACGCCTGTTCTGGCAAGTGGTCAAACTCACCTGCTAAAATACCTTTAAAGCCACGGATGGTGTCTTTAAGCGGTACAATTTTACCAGGCGCGCCAGTAAATACTTCAGCCACGTTAAATGGTTGCGACAGGAAGCGCTGAATCTTACGTGCACGGTATACAACCAGCTTGTCTTCTTCAGCCAGTTCGTCCATACCCAGAATCGCGATGATGTCTTTCAGCTCTTTATAACGTTGCAGTACGGTTTGTACACCGCGTGCTACGCTGTAATGCTCTTCACCAACAATCTGTGGGTCCAGCTGACGGGATGTAGAGTCCAGAGGATCTACCGCAGGGTAAATACCTAAAGACGCAATATCACGGCTCAGTACAACAGTCGCATCCAAGTGGGCGAAGGTTGTTGCTGGTGACGGATCGGTCAAGTCATCCGCTGGTACATATACTGCTTGTACAGAGGTAATGGAACCGGTTTTGGTAGAAGTAATACGCTCTTGCAGGATACCCATTTCTTCTGCCAGTGTAGGCTGATAACCTACCGCAGAAGGCATACGGCCTAACAGTGCAGATACTTCGGTACCAGCCAGGGTGTAACGGTAAATGTTGTCAACGAACAACAGTACGTCACGGCCTTTACCGTTTTCATCTTTCTCGTCACGGAAGTATTCAGCCATGGTCAGGCCGGTCAGTGCAACGCGCAAACGGTTACCCGGTGGCTCGTTCATCTGGCCGTAAACCATCGCAACTTTGTCTACTACGTTAGAGTCTTTCATCTCGTGGTAGAAGTCGTTACCTTCACGTGTACGCTCACCAACACCGGCGAATACAGAGTAACCACTGTATACTTTTGCGATGTTGTTGATCAGTTCCATCATGTTTACGGTTTTACCAACACCCGCACCACCGAACAGACCAACTTTACCACCCTTGGCGAATGGACACAGTAAGTCGATTACCTTGATACCAGTGCCTAGCAGTTCGGTAGAACCAGCCTGCTCAGCATAGGTAGGTGCAGCACGGTGAATGGCCCAGGTAGTATCAGTGGCAATTGGACCAGCTTCGTCGATTGGACGACCCAGTACATCCATGATACGACCCAGTGTGCCAGTACCTACTGGTACAGAAATAGGACCGTTGGTGTTGCTTACTGGCAAACCACGCTTCAGACCTTCAGTAGAACCCATGGCGATGGTACGTACAATACCGTCACCCAGTTGCTGCTGAACTTCCAGAGTAGTTTCAGTATTTTCAACATGCAAAGCGTCATAAATCTTCGGAACGCTGTTGCGATCAAACTCGACGTCGATAACCGCGCCGATGATCTGAACGATACGACCGCTACTCATTGCTGTCTCCTCAATTCAAATAAAAAAATTAAACGGCAGCGGCACCGCCAACGATCTCGGAAATTTCCCGAGTAATCGCGGCTTGACGCAGCTTGTTGTAAATAAGTTGCAGGCTTTTGATCAGGTCACCCGCATTGTCGGTTGCCGCTTTCATGGCGACCATACGTGCTGCCTGTTCAGATGCAATGTTTTCCATCACACCCTGATAAACCATAGACTCGATGTAACGCACCAGCAAACCATTCAGCAATACTTCTGCTTCCGGTTCGTACAGGTAATCCCAGCCGTAACTGCGGTTCAATGCCTCGGCATTGCCATCAGCTGCCAGTGGAACCAGCTGCTGAACCTGTGGCTTTTGCGTCATCGCATTTACAAACTGGTTGGACACCAGGTAAATACGATCCAGCTCGCCACGGTCAAACGCATCCAGCATGGACTGCACGGAACCTACTAATTGCTCATTACTTGGCGCATCACCCAGATGGGTTGCTACACTGCGAACTTTTCCGCCGTAATTTTTGAAAAACGTCACCGCTTTTTGACCAATCAGCGCAAACTCAACATCAATAGACTGTTCTTGCTGTGTTTTAACATGCTGTACAACACGCTTGAACAGGTTGATGTTCAAACCACCTGCCAGACCACGGTCGGATGATACTACGATGTATCCAACACGCTTTACAGGACGATCCAGCATATAACGATGCTTATATTCCGGATTGGCTTGTACCAAATGGGCAATCACTCGGCGCATATTTTCGGCATAAGGACGGCCTGCGCTCATACGCTCTTGCGCACGACGCATTTTACTGGCAGCCACTAACTGCATTGCACGCGTAATCTTCTGCGTGCTTTTAATGCTGGTTACCTTGGCGCGAATTTCTTTTAAACTTGCCATATGCTTAACCTGTTGTTCGGAAAACCCTGTTTTAACTGGTGGTTAAAACAGCGCTTCCGAAGTGATTCGTGAATCAAGCTATTAATTAATAAGCCTGAGTCGCTTTGAAGCTTTCAATACCCTGCTTCAAGCCCGCTTCAATGTCGCCATTGAAGTTTGCAGTGCGATCGATCTCGTCCATCAACGCTGCGTGCTGGGAGCGCATGTAAGCCAACAGTGCGGTTTCAAAGTCACCGATTTTGTTCACTTCTACGTCAGTCAGGTAGCCTTCGTTAGATGCATAGATAGATACAGCCTGGTCAGCAATAGAGAACGGTGCATATTGCTTTTGCTTCATCAGCTCGGTCACGCGCTGACCATGTTCCAGCTGCTTGCGGGTTGCTTCGTCTAGGTCGGAAGCAAACTGGGCAAACGCCGCCAGTTCACGGTACTGTGCCAACGCGGTACGGATACCACCAGACAGTTTCTTGATAATCTTGGTTTGTGCTGCACCACCTACACGGGATACAGAAATACCCGCGTTCACCGCAGGACGAACGCCTGAGTTGAACAGGGAAGATTCAAGGAAAATCTGACCGTCAGTAATGGAAATTACGTTGGTTGGTACGAAAGCAGATACGTCACCAGCCTGGGTTTCAATGATTGGCAATGCAGTCAGGGAACCAGTTTGGCCAGTTACGGCACCGTTGGTGAACTTTTCAACGTAGTCAGCAGATACGCGGGATGCGCGCTCTAACAGACGGGAGTGCAGATAGAATACGTCACCTGGGTACGCTTCACGGCCTGGCGGACGGCGTAACAGCAGGGAAATCTGACGGTAAGCAACAGCTTGCTTGGACAGGTCATCGTATACAATCAGGGCATCTTCACCGCGGTCGCGGAAGTACTCACCCATGGTACAACCAGAGTAAGGTGCCAAAAATTGCAGTGCAGCAGGATCAGATGCAGATGCAGCCACCACAGTGGTGTAAGCCAGTGCACCGGTTTCTTCCAGCTTGCGTACTACGTTGGCAATGGTCGATTGCTTCTGGCCAATCGCAACGTACACACACTTGATGCCGGAATCTTTCTGCGCAATGATCGCGTCGATCGCCATGGCTGTTTTACCAGTCTGACGGTCACCAATGATCAGCTCGCGCTGGCCACGGCCTACCGGGATCATGGTGTCAACAGATTTATAACCTGTCTGAACCGGCTGATCCACAGACTGACGCCAAATTACGCCTGGCGCTACTTTTTCAACTTTATCAGTCAATTTAGCGTCAATTGGGCCTTTCCCGTCAATCGGGTTACCCAGAGCGTCTACCACACGGCCCAGCAATTCAGGACCTACTGGCACTTCTAAAATACGACCTGTGCAGCGTACTTTCTGGCCTTCTTGCAGGCTCAGATAGTTGCCCAATACGACAGCACCTACTGAATCCTGTTCAAGGTTCAGTGCCATACCGTATAAGCCGCCGTCAAATTCGATCATCTCACCATACATGGCATCAGCCAGACCGTGAATACGCACGATACCATCGGATACCATTACAATGGTACCTTCATTTGTGGCGGTCGCGCTGGTGTCCAGATCGCTGATACGCTGTTTAATGAGCGCACTGATCTCGGATGGATTCAGTTGTTGCATTGCGCTATACCTCAATATTTTTTAAATTCCGCCCACATGCAGGTTACGCAGTGAGGCGAGTTCGCATTTTTTCAAGCTTGCCCAGCGCAGAATCATCAATAACCTGATCGCCTGCACGAATCACCACACCAGCAATCAGCTCAGGCTTTACAACCACAGTGGCGTTAATCACGCTGTTAAAACGCTTTGCCAAACTGTCAACCAGCTGTTGTGTCTGCTGGTCATTCAGGGCAAATGCAGATTCAATCACCACATCAGTCTGATTCTGGTTTTGTGCTTTCAGCTGCTCAAACTCAATAGCAATTTCTGGCAGTAATGCTAAACGGCCGTTTTGTGCCAGCAAGGTCAGGAAGTTAGCAACCGCCTTACTTTGCAGGTTATCAGTCGTCACACCTGCCAACAGGGTAACCTGCTGTTCAGGAGCTAATTCCGGACGACCCAGCACCGCAGCAAATTCAGCATTTTCAGCCAGTTCCGCAAACAGTTGCAGCGTTCTGGACCAGTGCTCGGTTGCACCCTGCTCAGAAGCATAGCTATAAGCAGCTTTGGCATAAGGCCTTGCCAACGTCAAGAGTTCAGCCATATTAAGCCTCGCTTATAGTTCTGCAGCCAGTTGATTCAACATGGCAGCATGTGCTTGCTCATCAACCTGGCTTTTGAGAATTTTCTCAGCACCAGCAACTGCCAGAGCAGCCACTTGTTGACGAAGGGCTTCACGCGCCTGATTAATCTCCTGATCAACCGACTCACGCGACTGTTGACGAATACGCTCGCCTTCAGCAATCGCTTGCGTACGTGCTTCTTCCACCAACTGTGCTGAACGACGGTTTGCCTGCTCAATTAATTGGGCAGCCTGCGCTTTGGCAGCTTCCAGCTCCTGCTTAACCTGAGCCTGCGCATCAGCCAGATCGGCTTTAGCACGCTCAGCAGCATTCAAGCCATCAGCGATTTTACGCTGACGATCACTAATCGCAGCGATTAGTGGTGGCCAAACAAATTTCATGCAGAATACGACAAAAATCGCAAACGCAATCGCTTGGCCGATCAATGTGAGGTTGATATTCATTGCAATTCCTCAATTACGGATTTAGGAATTAAGAATTAACCACCAATCAAACCAGTGAACGGGTTAGCGAAGATGAAGAACAAGCCAATACCCACACCGATCATTGGAACAGCATCCAGCAGACCAGCGATCAGGAACATACGGGTTTGCAGTTGAGGAGCCAGTTCTGGTTGACGAGCAACAGCTTCCAGGAAACGGCCACCTAATAGACCGAAGCCAATAGCAGTACCCAAGGCACCAAAAGCAATCAGAAGAGCAGCTGCAATAGCGGTTAGACCAACTACGAGTTCCATATTAAAGTTACCTCAAGGTTAGGTTTAAAACAAAAAAATCAAATCTTACAGTACAACAACACCCAGCCGTGGTATCCACAACCGGGTGTCAGGAATCAGTGTTTCTCGCTTGCCATCGTCAGGTAAACAATAGTCAGCATCATAAAAATGAACGCTTGCAGGGTAATAACCAGAATGTGGAAAATTGCCCATGGCACAGACAGCGCCCATTGAATCCAGAATGGCAACAGCGCGATCAGGATAAAAATCAGTTCGCCGGCATACATGTTACCGAACAGTCGCAAGGCCAGGGAAATTGGACGCGCCAGGAAAGTAACCAGTTCCAGAACCAGGTTCACTGGAATGAATACGGCTTTCAGCACAGGGTTTTTTGGATTAAACGGGTTTAACGCCAGTTCACCCACAAAACCGCCAATACCTTTTTCGCGAATGCTATAGAAAATAATCAGTGCGAAGACGGACAGGGACATGCCCAGTGTGACGTTCGGATCAGTGGTTGGTACCACTTTAAAGTACACATGGTGTGGATCCATGCCAAATACCGCTGCGCCAATTTTGGCGGCCAGTACCGGAATAAAGTCCACCGGAAGCAAGTCCATGGTATTCATGAGGAAAATCCACACAAATATGGTCAGTGCCAGTGGCGCAATCAAGCGCGACTTGCCGTGAAAGGTATCACGTACACTGCTGTCCACAAACTCGATAACCATTTCAATCAGCGATTGAAACTTGCCAGGTACGCCTGTATCAGCACGGCGTGCAGCCAGCCAGAAAACCAGACAGAAAATAACACCAAGGCTAACAGACCACAGCATGGAATCCAGATGGATTGCTGTAAAGCCCATTTGTTGCGCTTCCAGACCATTTTCAGCCACTTTCCAGCTGCCGTCCGGCATTTTGCCGTAAGTCCAGTTGGTCAAGTGATGCTTAATATACTCTGTCGATGTAAGGGCGTGTTCTTCAGCCATAAATCGCACCTAAAATTTAAAAAATAAACCAATAAACAATATTAAAACGCAATCTTTCACTTTTAAGCGTTTGCCTGGATGCTGCGTACTGCTCTTCATCCCAGTCAAACGCCGTATCTTTTAACCACCCTGCCCAGCAAAAAAGGAAGGGTTAAGCACGGTTCCTGTTGCGCATCATGACAAGCGGATAAATCCACGCCATGAGCTGCACCATTACAAACCCGGCCAGCAGGGCTTCCATCATTACCGGCTTTAACGCACGGAATATAATGATAAAACCCGTCACTATGATGACAAACTTGCCAATCATACCTTTATACATGGCACCCAGTACCCGCTGCGACGCGCTGGCTCCGCCCTGTTTAAATGCCTGCCAGGCAAAATAGGCACTGCCCAGCCAGCACAAAAAGGCACCCAGTGCTGCACTTTTGGCTGCCACAACGCCGGCAACAAAATAAGCAATCACCGCAACCACAGGAATAATCGCCGCCTGCAAGATTGTCAGCCCACGCGCCAAACGTCGATCAACCAAAACGACTCGTTGTGTCATAGGGAGCTTTTCTTCAAAGAAACATCAAAACAGGCAAACACTGGTTTATGCACACGCTAACGCAAACACATTTGCTTACGATAGTTTTAGGCGCAAGCATTATAGAGGCCAAGCAAAAAACATGCAATCAATAATATTTTTTAAAAAATACTGGTTTAAGAATTAACCGACAAGCTGCAAAAGCCGACTTTTTGTTCATAAAGCCTGCTAAATCCACCAAAAGCATAACAAAAGCTTAAAAAAATGAAATTCCTGTTGTTTTTAAAGTGTAACAACCTTGTACAGGCAAAATTTACCGGTTTATGGCTTAGCGGGCAAACTGTGTGCAATCAATAATTTGCTGTGCCAGCACCGCCCAGGCTGCAATAAAATCCTGCTGCCCCAGCATGGTTTCATCCACCGG
>JASLIR010000474.1 GCA_030152125.1 Alkanindiges sp. | reverse complement strand
GCGTCTGGCCATTCTAAAAGCACTGCCACGGCAACAACTACTGGCGGCCATGAGCTTTATCACTGTACCCGGCCTGGCCGGACAGCTGATTGGACCCAGTCTGGGCGGACTATTGGTGGAGTACCTGTCCTGGCATGCCATCTTCCTGATCAATCTGCCCATTGGTATTCTGGGCGTACTGATGACACTAAAAGTCATGCCAGTGTTTCAAAATACAACCATCGGCAAGTTTGACAGTGCCGGCTACCTGATGCTGATTGTGGCAATGCTGTGCCTGTCACTGTCGCTGGATGGACTGGCAGACAAAGGGCTGGCACATGCCAGTATGTTTATATTACTGGTGATGGGCATGGCTACCGTGGTGGCTTATTGCCTGCATGCGGTAAAAAAGGACAATGCCCTGTTTAAGGCCAGCCTGTTCCACAACCATACCTTTAGTATTGGTATTTTTGGTAATCTGTTTGCCCGGCTGGGTGCGGGTGCCATCCCCTTTATGTTACCCCTGCTGTTGCAGCTGGCACTGGGCTATACGCCCTTACAGGCTGGCCTGATGATGATTCCCATGGTGATTGGTGCAATGGGAATCAAACGCTTTATTAGCCCGCTCATTCAGCGCTTTGGTTATCGCCGGGTGCTGGTTGCCAATACCCTGCTGGTCGGCTGCAGCATTGCCAGCTTTGCACTGATTCAGGCCGGAATACCCAGCTGGGTGCTTATCCTGCACCTGTTTATGTTTGGTATGATCAACTCGGTACAGTTTACCAGCATGAACACCCTCACCATTAAAGACCTGGATGACCAGCATGCCAGCAGCGGCAATAGCCTGCTATCAATGATCATGATGCTTGCCATGAGTATGGGCGTTGCCATCAGCAGCGCTATCCTGAATGGGTTTATCAAGGTATTTGAGCGTGCACATATCCTGGAGGCTTTTCAAGCCACCTTTATCTGTATTGGACTAATCACCATGGCAGCGTCATGGATTTTTGCACAGCTATCCAGTTACGACACCCGTTGCGAAACCCGCAAGGAAGACGAAGCCGGTCTGCCTAACTGATCTAACAGTTCAGGCAGTCCGGCTAAACAGAGTTATCGGAATATTGCTATACACTATAAGGACAGGATTTATCATTGTTATCGTAGCGCCCCAATATAGTGGTGCGACACCTCTTCCGGCACATGCTCAATGTGATCCCCCATGTCCACCTGCGCCTCAACAGGCTGCGGCATTACCTCAACCGCCTTGCGCACGGCTGCCACAGGCATCACAGCAACCGGAGCCTGCCTTAACACAGGTTTTGCCGGCGCTGTTACCTGCTGTACGGCTACACCACCCGTTATCAGCTGTTGCGCACGGCCAGCCAGCTGATGCAGCTCAATATCATTCACCAATGTTGCCAGCCGGATAATCTCCTCGGCATACGCTTCGTTTTCCACCATATACACCGCATCAATCACGCGGCTGCTGACCCGCCTAAGCCGCACGTACATCTGGCTGGCGATCATAAAAAGGTCAGCCTTTTCCTGTTCATCTGTCAAATAATTACTCTTCATCATCATCTCTCCAAAAGATAGAATCATCATCCCTGAATCCTGATCCTTTGATGCCGCCTTTCATATGATCGTTCATGCCTCACCAGCCGGACCAATCCCGGCTTAAAGCACCTGCTCACCATGTTCAGCAATATCCAGGCCCAGTTGCTCCTGCTCTTCGGTCACACGCAAACCAATCACTTTGTCCACCACATACAGGATGGCAAACGACACCGCACCGCTATACAGCAAGGTTGCCAGTACACCTACCACTTGCGCACTGATGCTGGCTTCCAAACCTGAAAAAGTCGTTTTGGCAAATACGCCGGTTAACAGCGCACCCACAATACCGCCAATGCCATGAATACCAAATACATCCAGCGAATCATCAGTATTCAGCATGCGCTTAAGTACCGTGGCACCCCAGTAACAACTAATACCGGCCGCAATACCAATGGCCAGTGCCCCACCCACGCCCACAAAACCGGATGCAGGGGTAATGGCAACCAGGCCAGCCACTGCACCAGAACAGGCGCCCAGCAGGGATACCCGGGAGCGTAACGTCCACTCCACCGCCAGCCAGGTTAATGTGGCTGCTGCGGTTGCCAGTTGGGTAACCAGCATCGCCATACCGGCACGGCCATCTGCAGCCCCGGCGGAGCCAGCGTTAAAGCCAAACCAGCCTACCCACAGCAAGGAAGCACCAATCAGGGTATAGGTCAGGTTATTTGGAATAAATGGTTCCTTGCCGTAGCCTTTACGCTTGCCCAGCATATAGGCACACACCAGGCCAGCCGCACCGGCATTAATATGCACCACGGTGCCACCGGCAAAGTCCAGCGCACCCATACCAGCCAGCCAGCCGCCCGGCTCCCATACCCAGTGGGCAATGGGTGCATACACCAGAATGGACCACAAGGTAATAAATGCCGCCATGGCACCAAACTTCATGCGCTCGGCAAAGGCACCGGTAATCAGGGCCGGGGTAATAATGGCAAAGGTCAGCTGGAACATAATCCACACTGACTCAGGGATGGTGGGGGCAATATGACTCACCGACAGCTTGCCATCCACATTGTCAAACAGCAGGCCATTCAGCATAAACTGGTCAAAGCCACCCATAAAACCATTGCCCGGTGTAAAGGCAATGCTATAACCCACCACCACCCAGACAATGGTGGCAATACAGCAAATCACAAAACTTTGTAGCGCTGTTCCCAGTACGTTTTTTTTGCGTACCATCCCGGCATAAAACAGGGCCAGCCCCGGAATCGTCATCAGCAGCACCAGCGCTGTTGAGGTCAGCATCCAGGCGGTATTCCCCCCATTAATGGTATCCGGTGTAGTCACATAGGGTGCAGTTGGTGCATCTGCCCATGCCATAGCGCTCACCAGCAACAACATCATGCCAGCAATGAGCGTTGACGCTTTTTGTTTCAGCATATTCCCCTTCCCCGTGGCACAAAAGCAGTTGCCTGTGCACAACAAATCTATAAACAATGAATAACACTTAGACAGGGTTTGCAAAAAGTAAGCCAAAACTGATAAATCAGTCACACTGCAGAGGGCGGGCAATACGTCAAATAACATATTTTTGCGTAAAAAAAGCATATTAATAAAAATAAGCATTTGATATTTATTAGGTAATTTTATAGCTATTCATACTCAGGATTAAACCGCAGAACCGTCTGCAATCTCAAAAAATTCATTAATGCCATTTAAAGTGGCAGCAGTTAATTAATATGTACTTATAAGTGTGCACACGTGCGCCATGATGGCGCCATGTCATTAAATAACGATTCAAACCGCCCTACTGTTGCATGTTTTGCAATACTGTTTTGCAGGATAGCGCATTTATCAGGCACCTCAAACGCTGGATACTATGCCTACTTGCTATCCATTTGAGAATAATGATGAGTATTCCTGTTTTCGGTTTAGGTACCTTCCGTTTAAAGGATGAAGTGATTAAAGCATCGGTGGCCCAGGCACTGGATGCAGGTTACCGGGCGATTGATACAGCGCAGATTTACGGCAATGAACAAGCCATTGGTGAAGCCATCCGTAACAGTGGCATTGCCCATGGCGAACTATTTTTGACCACCAAAATCTGGACAGAAAACTTATCCCGCGACAAACTGATTCCCAGCCTGAAAGACAGCCTGCATCATTTAGGTGCTGAAGTGATGGACTTGACCCTGATTCACTGGCCCTCGCCACAACAGCAAATCAGCGTTGAAGAGTACATGCAGGCGCTGCTGGAAGCCAAACAGCTGGGGCTCACCAAACAGATTGGCATTTCCAATTTTAGTGTGGATTTAATGCAGCAAGCCATTGATGTTGTGGGTGCTGAACAGATTGCTACCAACCAGATAGAGTTACATCCTTACCTGCAAAACCGCACAGTGGCCGATTTTGCCAGGCAGCAGGGTATTCAGATTACATCGTACATGACGCTGGCTTATGGCAAGGTGTTACATGACCCTGTATTGCTGGATATTGCACAGCGCCATCAGGCAACCAGCGCACAGGTGGCCCTGGCATGGGCCATACAGCAGGGTTATGCGGTTATTCCTTCCTCCACCAAGCGGGAAAACCTGATTAGCAACCTGCTGGCCCTGCAACTTAAGCTAAGTGATGAAGACATGCAGCGTATTGCGACACTGGACCGAGGGGAACGGCTGGTAAACCCGGAAGGTCTGGCGCCGGTATGGTGATGAGCGAGCCTGAAGCACTGCTTCAGGCGAAGCGCAAGACGCCTGTGGCACATTGGCCCACACGGGGTCTTCTTAACATAAAAGCTAGCTTAACCCTAAAGAAAAGCACTGCCTTCAATGATGTGCAAGACGCCTGTGGCGCATTTGAGCACTCACGTTCTTACTAACAAGATACTTAAATATAGAAACTAAGGTGTCTCTCAACGGAAAGGCACAAAAACCGCCTTCGCTTGCGAAGGCGGTTTTTGCAGTGG
>JASLIR010000468.1 GCA_030152125.1 Alkanindiges sp. | reverse complement strand
CTGCTTCATGCAAGGGTATTTTAATGCGACTATCCAATCAGCCTGTTAACTTGCTACTGTTACCCGTGCAATCGCTTTCTTACCGGCCTGAATAATCACCACGTCACCGGCCTTTAGGGTAAAGCTGGCATCTACCACATTCTGGTCTACTTTTACCGCACCACGGCCCAAGGCATCCTTGGCCTGCGCAGCGTTTTTGGTTAAACCGGCTTTGGACAACACAGTGCTAATAAACAGCTGCTCCTGCCCTTCCAGGCTTAAAGTAACTTCCGGGATATCATCCGGAATCTCGCCATCCACAATACGGTTACCGGCGCTCTTGTGCGCATTGGCGGCCGCTTCAGCATCATGGAAGCGCTCCACCAGTTCCAGCGCAATAATACGCTTGATTTCCTGCGGGTTGCGTCCTTCTGCCATTTCCTGCAACAGCTGCTTCACTTCACTCATTGGCTTAAAGCTTAACAGCTCAAAATAGCGCTCTATCAGGCTGTCCGGCATGGAAAGAATTTTCTGGTAAATGGCACCCGGTGTATCAAATACGCCAATGTAGTTACCCAGCGATTTGGACATTTTCTGCACGCCGTCAAGCCCTTCCAGAATCGGCATGGTAATGCATACCTGCGCTTCCTGATCATAACGGCCCTGCAGGGTACGCCCCATCAGCAGGTTAAAGGTCTGATCAGTACCACCCAGCTCCACATCGGCTTTCAGTGCTACCGAATCATAACCCTGCACCAGCGGATACAAAAACTCGTGAATGGCAATCGGCTGCTCTTCATTAAAGCGCTTGTGAAAGTCGTTACGCTCCATCATGCGCGATACCGTTTGCTGGCTGGCCAGGCGAATCATGTCCGCAGCCGTCATTTTGTCAAACCACTCGCTGTTAAACACCACTTTGGTTTTAGCCGGGTCCAGAATCTTGAACACCTGTTCCTGATAGGTTTTGGCATTGGCCAGCACCATGTCGCGGGTTAATGGCGGACGGGTGGCACTTTTACCGGTTGGGTCGCCAATCATGCCGGTATAGTCACCAATCAGGAACAGTACTTCATGGCCTAAATCCTGAAAAGTTTTCAGTTTGTTGATCAGCACGGTATGCCCCAGGTGTAAATCCGGTGCGGTAGGGTCAAAACCGGCTTTTACCCGTAATGGACGATTCTCTTTTAATTTTTTTAGCAAGTCTTCACGGGAAATGATTTCGGCCGTTCCACGTTCAATTAATTCAAGCTGCTGTTCGGCTGGTAAAAAAGTTGTCATGGCAAATCGTTAACAATAAAGTTGAAATTAGGCGCTATACTAACTTTTTTTTAAGATTGATGCAGGTGTTGATCGTTATGGGTGCACACATAAACGGGATTTATATTGGCATAATGTCTGGAACCAGTATGGATGGACTGGATTTGGTGGCTGCCTCTTTTGATCCTTTACAGCTGCATGCCACATTAACGGTTGACCTGCCGGAAGATTTACGTGAAGACCTGCTGGCACTGGCACAACCCGGTGACAATGAAATTGAGCGCATGGCACATGCCGATGTCGCCTTTGGCCGCCTGGTAGGTGAGTCGGTTAACCAGCTGATTGAGCAAAATAATTTAAACCGCGCCGATATTGTCGCCATTGGGCATCATGGCCAGACTATTCGCCACCGCCCGCACCTGGGTTATACCCTGCAAATTGGCGATGCCAATCTGATAGCGGAAATCAGTGGTATTCCCGTGGTGTCCGACTTTAGGCGACGCGATCTGGCGGCGGGTGGACAAGGTGCGCCACTGGTTCCGGCCTTTCATCAGGCACTGTTTCAACACCCCACCATCAACCGGGTGATTTTAAACCTGGGCGGCATTGCCAATGTGAGTGTACTACCGGCAGGGCAACCAGAGCAGGTATACGGTTACGATACCGGCCCGGCCAATATCCTGATGGATGCCTGGTGCAAACGGCATACCGGGCATAATTATGATCATGATGGTGCCTGGGCCGCACATGGGGTGCCTAACCCGCATTTGCTGGAGTTACTGCAACGGCATGAGTTTTTTGGCAAAAAACCGCCAAAAAGCACCGGACGGGAAGACTTTAACCTGGACTGGCTGGATGACCAGTTGGCTGAATGGCGTGCGCAACCCGACTATAACGCACTGGATGACCTGGCAGAAAACATTCAGGCCACCTTATTAAAACTGACTGTACGCCCCATTAAAAAAGCCATTGCACGCAGTGAGCTGGAAAATGGTGAACTGTATGTGTGTGGTGGTGGTGCTTACAACACCACCCTGATGGAACAAATCCGCTGGCGCTTGCGAAAACACAACTGGACCGTGGAAAGTACCGAAAAGCTGGGTTTATCTCCTACATGGGTAGAAGCAACCGCCTTTGCTTGGCTGGCAAAACAGCGCATAGACCAGCAGGCGGGTAATTTACCTGCCGTCACAGGGGCGCAAGGACCACGTATTTTAGGTACACTAACGGCCTGATTTTTTAAAAGACAAATAGCATGTGGCGTTGGTTACAGGAACAACTGGATATTGGCGAGGAACTGGCATTATTACCCAACTGGTATATGCTGATGTCTGGCGCTGTGCTTGTTCTGGCGATTATCGGTTTATATTTTCATTATAGCCAGGAAGACAACCGCATTCTGGCCGCAGCCATCGTGGTCACACTCAACATGGCAGTATGTGAGCGCTACCTGTTTAAGGTGCGCAAAAGCGCCAACCTGACCATTGCCTCAGCCGTTATTTATACCCTGCTGATGTTGTGATTCATACCGGATTTCAAGAAAAAAGTTCATAACTAACGCTATAGTCAAACCATCCAATTGTTCGTACAGCAATAGGGCTTTTTATGGTCTTGCGCTGCTTTAATCGCAGCTCAGGGCGAAGCCATCAAATCTTATCAAATTTTCGGATGCCGTAAGCATCCGAAAATTTGGCCTTTGATTTTTATAAAAAATTTCTTATGACTTACAAAG
>JASLIR010000415.1 GCA_030152125.1 Alkanindiges sp. | reverse complement strand
TCAGGCTTAGGCCAATAATCGCAATATTTAAAGTAGCTGATTCAATCATGCTGAATGTAACGCCGTGGTTGTTGGTATGTGGAAAGCGTCATCCTGAACAAAGACCTGAGGGTTAAAACTGGTAGTATCAATTTAACCCTCAGCCCGCCATTTATCCTGTGAGATAAAGTTAGCGCTATTAATTAAGAAAAATCCAGTTCTTTTTCAAAACCTTTTAGCTCATGCCGAGACATGGCCAGGTTAGCTTTTTGACGATCCAGTACCAGGTACAGGAAAAACTCAGGGTTGCGGTCTAACGGGCGAATCAGGTGATACTGTTTACTCAGGGTGATCAGAATATCTTCAATGCTGTCATTCAGTTTCAGTGCACTGGCAACTTTGCGCTTGGCACGCACTACTTCGGTATTACCGGCTGCTGCCAGTTCCAGATCAAATCCTGTTCCCAGCGTTGCCAGAGCCAGGCCACTGCCTGAATCAACCAGTGCTGCCGCCATAAAACCATCAATATTGGCCAGGCTTTGTAAGGAAACTTTTGCCATGAAAATTTGTCCTAGTAATTAGTTTAGAAAAGTGTTTTATGGGCGGGCTAAAGCCTGCCAGTTTCAAACATGTGAAATTTATCACACTTTTCTAATAAATGTGACTAGTTTGGCATAAATAACTTACATAAAGTGACGAATACGTCACTTTTCTGGATGCGCGGGCTTATTGTGCGCACTGGAAGGTAATGCGCTTTAGCATGGCAGGTTTGCTGTCCAGCATATCCATTTTGGCATTGTTGTCGGTATTGGACAGTTTGGGGGTGGACGATAAGCCGAAAGAAGCCTTGGTTTGCCCCAGGGCAATGGTCTGCTGGTTGTCACCGGATGTATTGCGGTTGATATTAACGAATTCCTGCTGGTCAATCACTTTATAGGAAACGGTTTTACCAACCCCCAGGCCAAGTTCCCGGGCACAGGCTTTTTGTAGTTTTTGCTGGGTAATTTGCTCGTTGGATTTAGCGTCCATCACATAACTTAATAGTAACTGATTGTTATTATTGGATTCGCGCTGGTAGCCGGTTTGCCCATCAAATGGCTGAATGGCCTGACAGGCCGTCAGGCTGACAACTATAGTAATGATGGATAAACCAAGGCTTAATTTGCCCAAACGGGTTCCAAACTGAGTTGTTATTACATTCATCATTGTCTTCCAATCTGTATGTGGCTGCATTATGGCATAGAATGAATGGCTGGGCAGGCGGGAAAACAGGCTTTATGTGATGAGATATGTGACCAATATTTGCAGTTTGGCCAGGGTCTGTTGACATTTCATATGCGAATTGCGTTGTCGGCTAAAATTGATTCAAACAAGGCGAGAAACGCAGGCAATGGTAAGCCCTTGGCAAGTTTCACAACGAAGTTTGGGGCAATTTTAGCCACAACCTGAGCAAGGGCAAAGCACTGCTTTGCTCGCAGCGCAAGGCGCAGCGGGGGAAAGGGATGTTTTTCTTGCGGAACGATGTTCCTCATGCTGCGTTATTCATTGCTCCTTTAGAACCACTAAAGATCGCAATTCACGCCTTGCATCGTCTAAAAAACGACCACTGTCGCAACCTCATTTGAATTGTCAACAGGCCCTAGTTATCAGTATTGTCAATCTTTAGGTTACTGTAGAGCCATTGAGTTGTTGTTGTGCTACAGCAATTACCTGCAAGGGATGCTGTGCTTCTTCCTGCATATCGTCTTCCATAAACCAGCTGGCTGACAATGCCGCATAGGCAATAATCCAGTGTAACAGGCGTGATGTCTCCAGTTTGGCAAGCTGGCAGGTGAGTTGTAATTGTTGTCCGAAGCGTGCCGGCTGCAGGGCAATAGCACCTAAATCTTCATTACAGAAAATTTGTGCATAATCAAAATAGTGCTCGCCAATCAGGGCATGCGGGTCGATGGCCAGCCAGCCGCGCTGTTCAAAATCCAGAATATTATTATGGTGTAAATCCCCATGCAGGGTGGTAACGGATGTTGTGCTATGCATTAGCTGGCGGGCGATATCAGCTGCCTGGGCAAAAATACCACCTTGTGCCTGGGCAGATTGAAACAGGCTGTTAAACCAGATATCTAGTGTAGGCAGTTGTACTGGCATGGCTTTAAGGCGGGGGTCATGCAGTTGCCGGGCAACCTGACAAATAATCCGTGTTGCCTGTTCATCCTGACCAGTTTGAGCCATGTCCAGTAAGGATTGTGCACCCTGGGCCCGTTCCAGCAGCACAGCGTCTGCATCATGTGCATAGACTCGGGCAGCACCCTGACCATCCCACCAGTACATTAACTGGTGGCCGAGTTTCTCATGTTCATTTTGCGCCAGCTTTAACATGGCGGGTGAGCCATCAGCTAAAGTAACGGCTTGCAGGATACTGGAATGGGTAGAAAAGGGGGCAGCGGCAGCAGTCAACTGCCATTTGGCAAGATAGGGCTTAAGGGCATTAAGTGCGGCAATCACAGGCGTTTGCGCTTGGCACGGGTAAGCTGTGACTGGCGCATCCTGAAACCGGACTTTTGCTGCTCGGTGGTTTTATCAATGCAGTACACACAGCTTACGCCTAATTCATAGCTGGTCAGTTCAACTTCTTCAGGGGACAGTGGCCAGCCGCAGGCATGGCATTTTACGCTTTCGCCTTCTTCAACGCCGTGGGTAACCCCGGTACGGTTATCAAATACAAAGCATTCACCTTCCCACAGGCTTTCTTCAGGCGGTGTTTGCTCCAGATAGTTCAGGATACCGCCTTTCAGGTGATACACCTCCTGAAAGCCCTGCTGTAATAACAAACTGGTGGATTTCTCACAGCGGATACCACCAGTACAGAACATGGCAATTTTTTTGTCTTTGGCATCGGCCAGATGCTCTTCCACATAAGCAGGGAACTCACGGAAAGACTCTGTTTTTGGATCAATGGCGTTTTTAAAAGTGCCCGCCTTGTATTCGTAGTCATTACGGGTGTCGATCAGGATCACATCGTCACGCTGAATAAAGTCATGCCACTCTTTGGGTTCCAGATAATGGCCCACTTGTGCCAGCGGTTGTACTTCAACCCCCAGGGTCACAATTTCTTTTTTCAGCTTCACCTTGGTTTTGCGGAAAGGTTGTTCCGAGCTGGTGGATTCCTTGTATTCCATGTTGGCAAAACCGGCATCCAGCAGGTACTGGTGTAACACATCAATGGCTTTGCGGCTGCCTGCAACCGTCCCATTAATGCCTTCGCCCGCAACAATCAGGGTGCCGCAAATGTCCAGGCTGGTCAGTAAGGCCAGTAGTTGCTCCTGCAACTGCGCAGGATCGTCCACACCACGAAACTGATAGAGTGCTGCCACAACCCAGGTGTTGTCAGAAATAGCAGGGGCAGTTGTCACTTCAGAAGGTGTAAATGATGCGGACATGATGGTTAGCAAGCTCCAGAATGATCTTAGGCTTAAAAAGAGGGCGGCATTTTAACTTTTTTTGCTCAAAAAAGCGAATGCCATATAAAAAATATGGTTTTATTTTAACATGATTCACGCCACACTAGGCCCCAACTGGCTTTTTTCACCCGGGTGAGATCTTTGAGTACGGCACTAACGCCATGTGCAGGTAAATGTTCAACTGTTTTTGGTGATAGTGTGTGCCGTGGTTGCCGGCGTTTTAGCCATGAGGTGATTGACTGGAACAAGTACACACCGGAGCAGCAAAAAGCCATCTGGTTAAGGCTGGATATCCAGCTGGATCAGATTTTGCTACCGCTGGTGGCGGTACAGGACTGGCAACTGCTGCTTGGGTTTTTAAGTAACCAGCAAGTACGTTTAACCGGTTTTGCCTCCAGAGGCCGGCATATTTACCATGCCTTGCGCCTGTGCCAGCGCCAGCCACGCCTGTTGGAACAAAGTGGCTTGGCAATGACAGCAGAGCAGGTAGCAGTGGTTTGGCAGGTATTTGAACAACGGGTGTATTCGCTTGCCGTGGCCAGTTTTGA
>JASLIR010000373.1 GCA_030152125.1 Alkanindiges sp. | reverse complement strand
CCTGGGTAAAGCCCTGCCCAATAATGCCGCTGCTGCAGCACCACTACTGGCATTATCCATTGAATACGCACAAAAACATTATGTAGCGGTTAAACGTGCCGGGCATCAGGGTAACCGTTTAAGCTTGGGTTCAAATCTGTTTAAAACATTCCTCAACAGCCCTTCTGGCGTGATTATGAGCACGCATGAGTTTTCCGAAATGTGGAAACTGATCAAACATAAGGATGGCAAGGTGCATCTGGCTATTCCGGAAATGTTACAGGAACTTAATGCCCTGCGTGATGAACAGCCGATTGGTGCGGATTATCCGTTTATTCTGCTGGCAGGTGAACGCCGCAGTTACAATGCCAACCAGATTTACCGTGACCCCAAGTGGCGCAAGGTAGACCCGCATGGTGCCATGCGCATGCATCCCGATGATGCCAGACAATTGCAAGTGGTAGATGGTGATAAGCTGATTTGCCAGTCGGCCAGCAGCCAGCAACAGGTGGTGGTAGAAATTGATGACAACATGCGCCGTGGTGTGGTCGCCCTGCCGCATGGTTATGGCATGCGTTATCAGGACAGTGCACCAATTGGTCCGGAATTAAACCGCTTAACCCAGCGTAGCCATTGTGATCCCCTGTCGCGTACCCCATATCATAAATATGTACCTGTGCACCTGCATAAGGTGGAAAGTACAGCGCAAGTTGTAATCGTACAGCCGCACGAGAATGTTGCGGAAGTGTTGTTATGAAGCTGCCGAGTTAAAACCCTATGAATAATGCAGCCTCCCACCCCGCCTTTCCTGCTACCAGTATTGCCATACTGGCGGGTGGGCTTGCAACACGCATGCAGGGGGTGGATAAGGGCTTGCAGCTATTACATGGCAAGCCACTGGTGCAACGACTGTTACAACAGGTTGAGCAGGACACAGATGACCTGTTACTGAATGCCAACCGCAATCAGCAGGATTATCAGCAGTTAAGTCCTTCCGCACGCATCATCAGTGATGAATGGACTGATTTTCGTGGGCCTTTGGCAGGCATTTACAGTTGCCTGCACCAGGCCAAGCATGATTATTTATTGGCTATTCCCTGTGACCTGCTTGCCTTGCCGGAAAACCTGCTGCTACACATGCATCAGGCTCTGCTGGATAATGACTGTCTGGCTGCCTATGCTGAAATTAATCAACAGCCACTGTTTCCTTTATGTCTGGTGCATAAATCCGGGTTGGATAGCCTTGCAAAGCAGCTGCAAACACAGCAATATGCTGTCAGGCACTGGCTGTTTGCCCAGCCTGCCTGCAAGGTTGCATTTCAACTGGATAGTAATGCTCCCATCAACCTGAATAATATGCAATTACTGCAACAGGCCAACCAGATTTTACCAACGGATTTTTCCAACTACACTGGAGCTGTTGAGTCAAGATGAGGTCACAAATCTATGCCAACAGCCCCTATGATGGAGTATGCCAATGAACGCACGCATACCTGTCTTTAATCCTGTACACATAGAACAACAGGCGTTATCTGCTACGCCCTTGAAGCCTGAGCAACAGGCACCCGTACAGCTTACTCCAGCAGCGCTGGTAGACCAGTTTGGCCGTTACAAACGCAAATTGCGTATTTCACTGACTGATCGCTGTAATTTTAAATGCACATATTGCATGCCGGATCACCCTGAGTGGCTGGCCAAAAAAGACATTTTAAGTTTTGAAGAACTGCTTAATTTTTGCCAGCAAATGGTTGCTCTGGGTATCCAGCATATCCGCCTGACTGGTGGCGAGCCTTTAATGCGTCAGGGCATCGTGCATTTTATTCACAGCCTGAACAGTTTGCGTGCACTCGGCTTGCAGCGCATTTCCATGACCACTAATGCCTACTATCTGGCTAAGCAGGCACAGGCATTGAAAGATGCCGGGCTGGATGACCTGAATATCAGCTTGGATAGCATTCGCCCGGATACCTTTTTAAAGCTTACCCAGCGGCCATTGCAACCGGTACTGAATGGCATTGCCGCAGCACAGGCGGCTGGCTTACCCATTAAACTAAATTGTGTGCTACTGGCGGGTCAAAATGACCAGGAAATTGTTGAGTTAAGCCAGTGGGCATACCAGAAACAGATTCCGCTACGCTTTATTGAATATATGCCGCTGGATGCACCAGACCACTGGCAGCGCGACAAGGTAGTCACCGAAGATGAAGTGATTGCCCAGCTTAAGCCGCATTTCCAGATTGAACGCCAGCAACGGCATAACGACCCGGCTACCATCTATCTGCTAAACGGCCAGTTTGAGCTTGGGGTGATTTCCACCATCAGCAAACCATTTTGCCAGACCTGTGACCGCTTGCGCCTGACCGCTACCGGTGAGCTGTATACCTGCCTGTTTGCCCAGCAAGGCACCCCTTTACGTCCGCTGCTCAGGCAAAGTAATACCGGCTTGCTCAGGCAAACCATCCTGCAGGCTGTGTGGCATAAAAAGGCCGGTTATATCAGTTATCAGCAGCAGCCCCCTAGCCGCAAAATCACCATGCATACGCTGGGCGGTTAGCACACCATCTATTGGTTTATTTTTGATTTATGTTAGGTTATAACGTTATGGCAACCATTACCTTCGAATTTTATGGCAGACTGGAACGCCTGGCCCAGCAAAGCGCCTTGTCGCTTGAAGTTAGCACGCCTTCCAGCATTGAAAATGCCCTGAAAGTCCTGGCAGACAACAAACCGGATTTAACTGAAAACCTGGAACGCTGTGCCTGCGCAATTGGTGACGAACTAATTTCACGCAGCCATATTCTGGACAGTGATATCACCCTTGCCCTATTACCACCCGTGGCCGGAGGCTAATCATGAGCGACCTTAATCAGGCTAGCATTAACCGGGATATTGAACGTATTCAGGATCATGATATTGACCTGAACCAGTTACTGGCCATGCAGCATTTTCCTGAATGTGGCGGCCTGGCGCTGTTTGCCGGTACGGTGCGTAATCATCACGAAGGCCGTGATGTTGCCAGTCTGAAATACACTGCCTACAAGCCACTGGCCGAACGCATGATCCGCGAGATTGAAGAAGAAATACGCCAGAAGCATCAGGTGTCCTATGTGCGGGTGGTACACCGGGTTGGTCATTTGAATATTGGCGAAGTAGCTATTTATGCGGTAGCGCGTGCCGACCACAGGCGTGAAGCGTTTGCTGACTGTGAGGAAGCCGTAGAACGG
>JASLIR010000333.1 GCA_030152125.1 Alkanindiges sp. | reverse complement strand
TGCCTTTAACCTGTTAAAGGCAACTGCGGGCAACAATGTGACTATTGGCCCTATCCTGCTAGGTGCTGCCAAACCGGTGCATATTGTAACGCCGTCATCCACTACCCGTCGTATCATCAATATGACTGCACTGACGGTGGCAGAAATTCACCATGCACAGGCACAGGCGCAATTGAAGGCACAGCACGGCCAACATTAAGCTTATGTTAAAACGCTAAGCGGTTTTGTATGAAGCCGCTTGTCAAAACCTCTGTAATCCTGCATGCTTTTGCCCGGATACAGGGGTTTTTTAATGCAAGTGTATTTAGTGGGCGGTGCAGTACGGGACAAACTATTGGGTCGCCCCGTGCATGAACGCGATTATGTAGTGATTGGTGCCACACCGCAGGACATGCTGCAACAGGGCTTTGTTCCTGTTGGCAGTGATTTTCCGGTTTTTCTGCACCCAAAAACCAAGGAAGAATATGCGCTGGCGCGTACCGAGCGTAAATCCGGGGTAGGTTATTCCGGCTTTACCTTCCACACCTCGCCTGACCTGACGCTGGAAGAAGACTTAATCCGCCGCGATTTAACCATTAACGCCATTGCACAGGCGGATGATGGCACCCTGATTGACCCCTACCACGGCCAGCAGGATTTAAATAACCGGATACTGCGCCATGTATCCGATGCCTTTATTGAAGACCCCTTGCGGGTATTGCGGGTAGCCCGTTTTGCGGCACGTTACGCCCCGCTTGGCTTTAGCGTAGCCCCGGAAACCATGCAACTGATGCAGGCACTGGTGGATCAGGGCGAGATGGAACACCTGACTCCGGAACGGGTATGGAAAGAAACCCAGCGTGCCCTGCTGGAAGACCGTGCCGATGTGTATATTGAAGTATTACGAGACTGTGGCGCCTTAAAAGTGATTATGCCGGAAGTGCAAGCCCTGTTTGGAGTGCCGCAGCGCCCCGAGCATCATCCCGAGGTGGATAGCGGCATTCATACCCTGATGGCCCTGCAACGCGCCTGTGAAGCCGGTTTTTCTGATCAGGTACGCTTTGCCACATTGCTGCACGACCTGGGCAAGGCGCTTACCCCGGAGGATATGCTGCCCAAACACATCGAGCATGAACAGCGCGGCATCGAACCGATTAGAAACCTGTGTAACCGTTTAAAGGTACCTACCCAGTTCCGTGAACTGTCGGAACTGGTATGCCGTGAGCACCTGCTGTGTCACCGGGTGATGGAATTGCGTGCAGGCACCGTATGGCGCTTGTTGCAGCGTCTGGATGTGTTACGCAGGCCGGAACGTGTGGAAGAGTTTATCCAGGCTTGTGAATGCGATGCCAAAGGGCGTTTAGGACTGGAAAACCGGCCCTATCCGCAAGCCATTTTTTTACGTGAAGCCATGTACCGGGTACGCAAAATAAGAGCAGCTTCCCTGCCGGCACATATTCAGGGCACTAATATTGGCGAAGCACTCATTGCTGCCCGTATTGACACCATCCAGCAATTAAAAAATGAATGGAATAGCACCTCATAGCCCAGGCCACTTAATGCCATGGCTCACTTATCATGCCTCAGCCATCAATCCTCAAAACCAAACTGGCCTTCTGCCACAAAGCTAGCCAGTGGGCGGCGTGGCGTTGGCTTTTCCCTGGCTTGCAAGGCTTCAGGCAAATGCCCGGCACTGCCCTGTTGTCCCACAGCAATAATAGCCTCCAGATGATAATCTTCCGGGATATTTAAGCTACTGCGCGCCTGTTGCTGGTTATAGCCGCCAATGGCATGCGTTGCCCAGCCTTTCAGGGAGGCCTGCAGGGCAAAATGTGCCCAGGCTGCACCGGCATCAAAGGAATGGGTATTTACTTCTACCGTTTGCTGCTTATCTGCCTGATAAAAGGTCTTTTTGGAAATAATTAATACCAGCGCCGATGCATGTGCCGCCCAGGACTGGTTGTATTCGGATAATAGCGCCAGAAAGGATGGCCATTGTGTGCTGCCCTGCACGGCATAAATAAAGCGCCATGGCTGCGCGTTGTAGGCTGATGGCGCCCAGCGTGCAGCCTCAAACAGTTGCAGTAGGGTATCAGGTGCTATGCCTACCTGTTTAAAACCTCGTGGCGACCAGCGTTGTACAAACAGGCTATCAATTTCATGCTCAGGTTGGCGTAAGTCAGACATATGGTTTTCCAGGGATTAATTTAACATTGCATATAGCCAATCAATTTATATGCCAGTTAATTTTTCTTTTATATTCAAAATCTTATTATTTTAAAGATTAAAACGCGCTGCATTAGCAACAGCAGGCACAGTCCCGCTGCTGCAAAACAGACAGCCATGAATCATTCGTAACAAAAACTGCCTGATCAGGCTAGCGTGCCGCCCGTGCCTTTGCCAAAGCGGAAGCAACTGCTGCTGTACGGGTTTCCACATTCAATTTGGTAAAAATATGCTCCAGATGCTTGTTTACCGTACGCGGGCTTAAATCCAGAATCTCGCCAATATCCCGGTTGGTTTTACCCAGTGCCACCCAGTACAGGACTTCGGCCTCGCGTTTGGTGACTGCACAGGTTTGCATCAGCACATCGGCAGAGGGAATGGCTTCCTGCGGCTGGATGAGCACCAGATGCGCCCCACGGCCAGTATCTGCCAGCTTGCTTAAGCTCAGGTTCTGTTGCAGCCCCGCCACCAGCAAGGCTTCGGTTAAATCCGACTGTACAAACCAGCCGCTTAAGCGTGCATAAAAATCATCCCGCTGTGCCTGCTCCTGCGGCAAATTGTCCTGTAGCATCTGAATGGCTATCGGGGTCTGCCACAGCACCTTGCCCTCCTTATCCACTGCCAGCATGGCAATACCCGCAGCATCAATCATCTGTTCACGCTGATTAACCAGCTTGGAATTGCTGATATGGGTAGCCAGCCGTGCCAGCACCTCGTCAGTTTGCACCGGCTTGGTCACATAATCCACCCCGCCACTCTGAAAGCCACGCACTACATGCTCACTTTCCGTCAGGCCAGTCATAAAGATAATCGGGATATGTTTGGTGGCCGGGTTCTGTTTTAGTAAACAGCAGGTTTCAAAGCCATCCAGTTGCGGCATCATCGCATCCAGCAAAATGGCATCCGGTAAAAAATTACTGGCGCGCTCAATCGCGCTATAGCCATCCGTTGCTACCAGCACGGTGTAACCAGCCTGATCCAGTGTGGCATGTAACAAGGCCAGATTGTCAGGCACATCATCTACAATCAGCACCATCATTTCCTGACTCTGGGCACTATTCATCACAAGTTTTCCTGATTTAACAACTGCAAGAATGCATCAAATTTAAAATGGGTCACATATTCCCTTAATTGCAGAATCATGCCATTTGCCTCCGGCTGGTGCTGCTCAATTTCCTCAAGCTTACTCAAAATCCCCCGCACATAGCCCATTTTTACCAGTTGCTCCAGCGCTTGCCTATTGGCCAGTGATAATGGGTTTTCCCTGATTGCTGGCACCGACAGCAGATTCGTGTCACTTCCCGCTACAGCAATGCCCTGATCCATGGCAGATATTAGCGCAGGTGCACCGGCTTCCCTGATCCACCTTAAATTCAGCAACACCCCCAGCCGCAACAGCAAACGGCTTAAATCCACCGGCTTAACCACAAAATCCTCATGGCTTATCTCGGCATCATTCGGCTTGCCCTGCTCCTCAGCATTGGCGGACACAATCATGATGGGGGCCAGGCTAAGATGATTACGCCTTAAAATACTGGCCGTTTCCCAGCCACTCATGTTAGGCATGGTTAAATCCATGATAATCAAATCCGGCTGGAATACCGGCACCAGCCTTAAACAGTCCAGCCCGGATTCCGCCTGCGCCAGCTCAAAGCCCAGCGGGCTTAAGAACTGCCATAATAACTGGCGGTCTACCTGCTCGTTATCCACCAGCAAAATCTTTTTAGGGGTGCCTTCGTAACCCAGAATATTGGCACTCATGTTGACTGAAAGCCGTTTGGGTGACTGTACTTCGGGTAAATACAGGCGGATTTGAAAGGTACTGCCTGCGCCCATCTGGCTACTGACACTAATTTCCCCACCCAGCAGGTCAGTCAA
>JASLIR010000324.1 GCA_030152125.1 Alkanindiges sp. | reverse complement strand
TCTTTGGCGGCCAGCACCCTGCCGGTCTGCCGGGCAACGGCCAGGCCGGAATCCACCAGCACAAACTGCTGGCCGAATATCGCCTGAATACTTTCCTTTAAAAAAGGATAATGCGTACAGCCCAGTACCAGGTGATCTGCCCCGGCTTCCTGTAAAGGCGCTAAAACCTGCTGTAGCTCTTCACGGCAAGCCTGACTATCCTGCTCCCCGCGCTCCACAAAGGGTACCAGCGCCGGACTGACTGCGGTCAGCACCTGTACCTGATGCGGTATGGCTACCTGCTCAATCACGTCGTGCAACAGGGTACCGCGCAAGGTGCCCGGTGTCGCCAGCACACCCACCACTTTGGAATGGCTTTTTAACACCGCCGGTTTAAGCGCTGGCACCAAACCAATCACCGGAAAGCCCTCGCCATATTTTTCACGCAAATGGCTCAGGCTAAATGCCGATGCGGTATTACACGCCACCACGACGGCTTTACAGCCCTGCTCATACAGCCAGTCTACTGCATTGGCGGTCAGCTGGCGTATATCCTCATCACTGCGCCCCCCATAGGGCACGTTTAAGGTATCGGCAAAATACATGATGTGTTCATGCGGCAAATAAGCCTGTATTTCCCGCACAATCGACAGGCCGCCCATACCGGAATCAAACACGCCAATGGGTGCGCCAGCACGAGATGCACTGCTTAGGCCAGCCGTTTGCGCAGGCAATGCTGGCTGCTCGGGGCTGGAATCAATACTGGAAGCTAATAATGAGGACATAACACGCTTTGTCATTCATATAATTCAGGCGATATGCGGCACAGCATGGCAACGGCCCGTGTGCCTGGTTAATGCTTACTTTAGCGCGTTTGCCAGCGCTTGCCCACTCGGTCAGATTACCTTTAATCCGAAACCCACAGGCAATCCAGCGCCATGTGTACAACAAATGCCCGGCACTTATGCTGCACTGATGGAAAAACTGAAATCGCCACTGCTTAAGGCGACCTGCGTCAGCCCGTGCTGTTCCACAAACTCGCCATAATTTAGCAGGTGATAAAAGGCATTGCGTTGTATCAACGCCTCCAAATCCCAGCGTACCCGGATATAGGGCCTTAACTCGCCTGCAAATTCACGCATAAAAATGGGGTGCTGCTCATCCACCACAATCACATCACCAGTGCGGGTGGTACAGCGCAGCCACTGTTTTCCATCCTGCTCAATCTGGTCAATGCTATTAACCAGCAACGGCACATCGTCTACCTGAATCTGGATTTTCTCTACCGGGGTTTTTAAAAAATAATCATCCCCTTCACGCCACAGCACACTGGAAAACAGGCGGATTAACGGCTCACGCAGGATTTTTGACCCTTCATGCCACCACTCGCCATTGGATTTGACTTGCAAGTTCATTGTGCCGCAAAACTTGGGGTTCCACTTGTCCACCGGCGGAATCGGGCGCTGCCCATCCTGCACGGAACCCAGCAATGCCGCGACCTGACCAAGGCTGGAACCCACTGCTGCGGCCTGCGGTTGCGATACTTTTGAAGTAGTCATTGTTGAAAATGTCCAAGTTGACATAAAATAAACACGCGTTTGCCAATTGGCGTAAGCTCATGAATAATTTTATACTATAGGGTAATGTTTAAGACACACCATTTTTGTGTCCCGCCACACACTCATGGCAGCACCGAACCATGCTAGCGGCATCTCACGGTTGCCACCTTTCTTGAATGAGGAGTCCGTTATGGAACACATCGAACGCGAGGCGATGGAATTTGACGTGGTTATTGTTGGTGGAGGGCCTGCTGGTCTGTCTGCTGCAATCCGTCTGCGCCAATTAGCCATTGAAAAAAACATGCCTGAACTTTCAGTGTGTCTGGTAGAAAAAGGCTCCGAAGTCGGTGCGCATATTCTGTCGGGTGCAGTGCTGGAACCACGCGCGCTGAATGAATTAATTCCTGACTGGAAGGAACAGGGCGCGCCACTCAATGTGCCTGTCACTGGCGACAAGACCTTCTTCCTGCTGTCCCCGGAAAAAAGCATTGAAATGCCTCACTTTTTTGTGCCAAAAACCATG
Organism: Alkanindiges sp.; assembly: GCA_030152125.1. Lineage (GTDB taxonomy): Bacteria > Pseudomonadota > Gammaproteobacteria > Pseudomonadales > Moraxellaceae > JASLIR01. The sequence continues at coordinate 1,429 of JASLIR010000324.1, read as the reverse complement.
CACAACGAAGGCAACTATGTGGTGAGCCTGGGTAACGTGGTACGCTGGTTAGGCCAGAAAGCCGAAGAGCTGGAAGTATCGATTTTCCCGGGCTTTGCGGCGGCGGATGTACTGTATAACGATGATGGTAGTGTGCGTGGTGTCGTTACCGGCGACATGGGCATTGGTAAAGATGGCCAGCCTACCCACAACTTTACCCCGGGTTATGAGCTGCTGGCCAAATACACCCTGTTTGCCGAAGGCTGCCGTGGCCATCTGGGCAAGCGCCTGATCAGCCGTTTTGACCTGGCTAAGGATGCCGACCCGCAACATTACGGTATTGGTATTAAAGAACTGTGGGAAATTGACCCGGCCAAACATGAGCCAGGTCTGGTGATGCACGGTGCCGGCTGGCCACTGACTGAAACCGGTTCTTCAGGCGGCTGGTGGTTATACCACGCCGAGAACAACCAGGTGACCATGGGTATGATTATCGATTTGTCATACACCAACCCGTATATGTCGCCATTTGATGAAATGCAGCGCTGGAAACACCATCCAACCATCAAGCAGTTCCTGGAAGGCGGCAAGCGTCTGTCTTACGGTGCGCGTGCCGTGATCAAGGGTGGCCTGAACTCACTGCCTAAACTGACTTTCCCGGGCGGCTGCCTGATTGGTGACGATGCCGGCTTCCTGAACTTTGCCAAGATCAAGGGCTCTCATACAGCCATGAAATCCGGCATGCTTTGTGCCGAAGCGGTGTTTGATGCCATTGCCGAAGGCCGTGGCGGTGATGAAGTTACCAAGTACACCGACAACTTCAACAACAGCTGGTTGAAGGAAGAGCTGTTCAAGTCGCGTAACTTTGGCCCGGCCATGCACAAGTTTGGTACTTTTGTTGGCGGCGGTTTCAACTTTATCGACCAGAACATTTTCCGCATTCCATTCACGCTGCATGACCTGCAACCTGATTACAGTGCCTTGAAACTGGCCAGCGAATCTGTTAAGCCAACCTATCCAAAAGCTGATGGCAAAATCAGCTTTGATAAACTGTCTTCCGTGTTTATTTCCAACACCGTGCATGAAGAAAACCAGCCAGCGCATCTGAAGCTGACTGACCCAACTGTACCAGTGGAAGTAAACCTGCCAAAATGGGCTGAGCCAGCGCGCCTGTTCTGCCCGGCTGGTGTGTACGAAATAGTTAATGATGCCGGTGCCAACAAGGATCAGCCACGCTTCCAGATTAACGCGGCCAACTGCGTTCACTGTAAAACCTGTGACATTAAAGACCCGTCCCAGAACATTAACTGGGTAACGCCTGAGGGTGGCGGTGGTCCTAACTATCCAAATATGTAAGAGGCTATTCGTCAGATCACCGATTTGACGTAAGCGATAAAAACGGTTGCCGAGGCAGCCGTTTTTTATTGCGGATCATTAACTATACCAATCA
>JASLIR010000199.1 GCA_030152125.1 Alkanindiges sp. | reverse complement strand
GGTGATGTGCTGAATAATAGTGTGACTGGCAAAAATATTGTCAGTCACACTATTATTCAGCACATCACCATACACGCTAGAGTACACCAGGCCAGCAGCAGAAAAACCACGGATGCTGACGTTGTGCAAATTCAAATTCTGAATTAAGGCATCCTGCGTATAAGCAAACAAGGCAACATCTTCGGCAGGACGATTGATACGCAAACCACTTACACGATGACCCAGTCCCTCCAGCACGCCACTAAACGGCGTGGCCGCAGAACCTATGGGTTTAAAGCCGGCATTGTTATTCCAGGTTGTAGTGGCACTGGCATCAATATCATTCAACAGGATGTATTTACCACTCAGTGTGGTGGCATTGGAGCCAATAAACTGCAACTGGTTGATGGTTTTAATAACCTTGTAGATTTCACCCTTCGTCTGGAACTGAGGTGTGGCACCCGTTAAATTAATTTTTGCACCATCGGATAACTTATAATCACCATTCAGACTCAGCATACTGTTACTGCGTAACAGATTAAACACGCCATCCACCTGAATATCACCGTATAGGCGGGTATCTGTCTCGGCGCTCAAATTACCAATAGTGATGTTTTTAGCCGCGGCTGTCAGGTTATTTCCCGCCTGCACCCGGCCGGATAACGTGACCACACTGTTGGATTGCGATTTATCCCCCAGTAATAAGACTTCTCCACCAAAATAGCTCAGTTTACTGGCCTGTATAATGCCACTGCTGCTGATGACGCCTAGCCGCGTTGAGTCCTGTATCGCATGCGGCTCTGCCACTTCAATAAACACGGTATTGGCATTTGCCAATAACACACCATTTGTAGCCTGTAAACGTCCCGTGTTATTTACATGAGGGGCCTGCAACACAATCGCGCCAGCAGCGGCCACAATGGTGCCGTGGTTTTCAATATGGCCAGTCGCTGTAGGCGTATCACGAAAAAACACAGTTCTCTCATTAAATGCACTATTGTCTGTGTCCATTGTGCTGGCCACCAGCCCACCTACCCGCACCTGGCTGCCAGCACCAAATACAATGCCATTCGGGTTGACAATAAACACCTGACCATTGGCATTAAGGGCACCAAAAATTTCGCTCGGGCTGCCACTCGTCACCCGGTTTAGGGCAATACTGCCAGTGCTGGGCTGTACAAAACTGACCCGGGCATCACTCCCCACATTAAAACTGTTCCAGTCGGTTATCAGCTTGTCGCTGCCCTGGTTTACAATAAGACGGTTGGCAATACTACGGTTAAAGCTGGCACTGCCGCTTGACACATTTTCGCCCGTGGGCAAGGCATTGCTTGCCGGTACTGCGTAAGCCTGTCCCATTGCAGCTAAAAGCGCAACGGTTAGCGCGGAACGTGTACCACATTGATTAAAATTTTTACGCATTTTTTCACCTGTATGCTTATGTGCTTTTTTAAAAAAGTAGATTACAAAGTTGGCTCACTGTAGCAAACAACGCTTAGCTGAACCTTATGTCTCTTCGTTGAAGTAGCTTAGTATAGTTTTATTTAACAGATCACCGTTACATTAACAATGCACTAAACGCAAAAAACCCATCATCCTGACGGGTTTTAATGCAAAGGCCAAACCATATAACGGCAGCACCTTAAGGTGGCGTAATCACGCCGTTATTGCTGCTTTGCTCGGTCACGCTGTAGTTGGCGCCGCTATTACCATCTTTCACCACATAACCAGCCTTAATCAGCATTTTCTTGTTGGTGCCCACATATTTGGTTTCATACTGCTGGAACAGGCCAGCAATGGAATCCCCAGTCACCAGCCCCGTTGTCACCGGTTTGTTGGCAGAGGTCACCCCGCCGTCATACACCTTGGTATTAGCCACCGTGCTAATGATCAGGCTGCGGGGTGTAATGGTACCGTTGGAGGTATCGAAGCTAATCACCATATAGTTATTGCCACCATTGCCATCATTAATACTGTAGCCATTTACACGCAGGGTTTTATTCGTGCCCACATTTTTGTCGGTAAATGCCTGCGTTACATTATTCACAAAATCGCCACGCACCCGGCCACTCACCGTAGGCACCCCTGCACTGGCCAGCGTACCGCTATACACCTTGCTGTCCGCTACCGGGGTAATCGTCAGCATTTTTTTATCAATATAACCACTTGGCGTAGCGATATAGCTGATGTTGTAGTTATTGCCGCTATTACCGTCATTTACTGTCACACCGGACACATTCACTACTTTAGCAGTACCGGCATTTTTATCGGCATAGCTAAAACTGCCACCACTAAAACTGTCACCACTGCGCAGGAAGGTGCTATTTAAAGCCATGGCAACACCATTGACTACCGCCGTGGTGCCATCATAGGTTTTAAACACCGGTGCACTGCCTATCTGCAAATCGGCCTTGCTAATGGTCAGGGTGCCCGGCACCACCTGCAGGTCGTAACCGCTCTGGATGGAGTAAAATCCAATAATGTCAATTATATAATTGCCCGCATTACGCGCACCCTGAGCCGAACCAGCGTAAGAAGCACTACCATACAGCCTGGAAATTGCTGCTGGATCAGACAGGCTAAAACCATTACCACCACTAAAATTAGTGCCATCATACACTTTGCTGGAGGACTGTACGGTCATTGTCACCGGTTTAAGGAAAGCACGGAGTAGCGGTACTGTCTTGCCATCATAAATACGCCATGCGCTGCCAGTTGCATATTGGGCATCAATATCACTGCCCCAGTTGCCATAACTGGCCAGCTGTTTTACCTGGCTATTAGCCAGCCCGGCCAGATTGCTTTGCTGCGCACCATTGCTCAACATGCCTACTGCATTGCTGCGGGTACTAGTATCGGTATTCCAGTAGCTGTTTTGCAGGTTAATCACCGCACCACTGGCATTACCCACCAGGCCACCCACATCGGTATAGCCTGCCACCCGGCCCGCTGCATAGCTGTTGCGGAGCAGCACATTGCTGTCCGCAGGCAGGGAACTGAAAGCCCGCCCCACCAGCCCGCCTACATACTGGTCCCCATTCACCAGCCCTGTGGCATAGGTATTTTCAATGATGACACTGGCCCCAGTGCGGCTACTACCCATAAAGCCCACCAGACCACCTGCCCCGTGCTGCCCCCAAACCTCCGCTGTAGAATAGCTGTCGCGTACACGGTTAACCGACGTTAGGGCCTGATTACTGGTCAGGGAGCCAACCAGGCCACCCACAAAA
>JASLIR010000081.1 GCA_030152125.1 Alkanindiges sp. | reverse complement strand
AGGTAATCCATTAAATGGGAAAAATACAGTAAACCGTGAATAAACCCGTATGAATATGGACAACTAATCACTGCTATTTCAAAACATTACATAAAGTACCCGGCCAGCCTACCATTTGCTGCCATCTTCCACGCTTGGCTCAAACTGTTTACAGCAGCTGCCTTTATGCTGTGTTGGTACAGGCAGTAGTGGATTGCCACTGCTGCTGTTTTTTTAATTATTTGACTTAATTCCCTTACATATCCCCCTTTACAGTGGAGAGAAGAATGAAAAACCTGGCTAAAACCCTGCTGGTAGCTACCCTGAGTGGCGGTATTGCCATGGCCGCCATGGCCGCTACCGGCGATGACAAAAGCAGCCAGCGTGCTGAACGCATTGCCAAAATTCAGGCTGAACGTGCTGCGCTGTTTAAGCAGGCAGACAAAAACAGTGATGGCAAACTGTCCGAAACCGAGTTTGCCAACTTTAATGATCTGCAAAAGAAAGCCTGGGAAGCACGCCAGCAGGAATTTGAAAAAAACCGCTTTGCCCGCCTGGATAGCAACAAGGATGGCGCATTAAGCCAGGATGAATTAAAAAACGGCCAAATTAAGCGCGCCGGTTTTAAACACCACAGACATGACAAGCAGGATCAGGCACCTACACCAGCGGTTTAATAACCCAGCTACTTAAACCCGGTTCAATACAGGGCGTATTACTGTTACTTCCAAGCAGTCAATACGCCCTTTTTTTATCTGCTTGGGCTGGCAGGAATCACACTGTTTCTACGGTACCAATTTTTACAGCACTGATATTGAGTTTGTAAAAGGCCTTGCGCATGATCTGTTGGAAATACAGCCATACTTAAGGCCATTTACCCAATGCACAATATTACAAACACCAGATATCCGCTTAGCCTGCTGCTGGTACTAATGCTGGCAATCACAGCCTGCTCCAAAAAAGAAGAATATGCTGAAAGCAGCGCCGCCAGTGCAGATATGCAGGGCATTGCCGCCGCCTCCGCAGCGGAAGCCAGCGACAAAGCAGCAAACCCGCAGGATGTACCGGCTGTATTGCTTTCCGAAACCGCTAACCCGGTAGAAAAAAGCCGCCCGATGGTAAAAACCGCCAGCGTAAGCTTTGAAGTAAAGGATGTTTATCAAAGCGCCCTGCAACTGGAACAGCTGACCGCAGACTTTGCCGGCTTTGTGGAACAGAAAAATATTAATAAGCAGCTGGAAGACCAGTACGAACGCAGTAATAACGATGGCACCCTGAGCATTTACCAGAAGCTCAGGCCACAGGGTTCCATGATCGTACGTATTCCCAGTGATCAAACCCAGCGTTTTATCAATACCCTGCCCAAATACATGCAGTTTTTAAACGAACAGCGCTACGAGGCCAAGCGCTTTCAACTGAAGCTGCTGGAAGAAAAACTTAACCAGCAAGCCACTGGCAATGGTGGGGACAGCAAAACTGCCAACCGCCTGGCGGCGGAAATTGCCGAGCTGACCCGGCAGGAAGTACAGGACCGTTTGAATTACAGTACCATCCAGCTGGACTTTAGCCAGCCTGCTACCCTGCACAAAAAACCGGATATCCAGCTGCAGCAGGTGGCCAAGCAGGATGAGCCATTCCTGAGCCGTATCTGGCAGGCCATTCAGCTGGGTGCGGCAGGTTTTGTGGATGTGGTGGTATTTATGACCCTACTATGGCCTGCATGGGTTATCGCTGCGATTATCACCACGTTTATTTTCTGGCGCAAAAAGCAGCGTCCCGGCAGCCCAAAAAGCCAGCACAACCCGCCAGACCTCTAATTTTACAACCAGAGTTCGAGTTAAGCTGCTTTTGCTTTTAAAGTCATTCGCAACTGTTCGAGGTATGAGCAGCATCGCTGCGCAAGTGCGAAGCTCTACATATAAATTTATAAATGTAAATCAACACTGTAAAACATAAACTACCTAGGTGGTATAAAACCTTGCGCAATATATTGCTCATGCGAATGACAATGGCTTTGCCTACTTTGGCCTGAGCAGCACTGCTGCGCAAGAAAGTAGGTCGAACCGAAGGTTAATCCTTCCATTAAACCGTGAAGCAGTAAGACTCCGCCGTGTAAAATAAATATAAATCAAAATATTAAGATTTGATTTATACCGAACTCAGGTTACATAGATTTACACACAGGTGCCCAGGCTAACCGCCCAGGCACCTCTAGGCACTACTCCATTAGCCACCTAGCCCATTAGTTACTGAGCCCATGGCTGCGAAATACAAAATACACCGCACCCAGCAGGCAAAAAGCCGCCCACAGGTAATCCAGCTTAAGCGGCTGCTTAAACATCAACAGCATAAACGGCAAAAACACCAGTAGGGTGATCACTTCCTGGGTGATTTTCATTTGCCCCAGCGTATAACCCTGGGTATTGAGCAAGCGGTTGGCCGGCACCATAAAGGCATATTCCAGCAGGGCAATCAGCCAGCCAAACAGGATGGCCTGCCACAGTGGGGCTGCATGCAAATACTTCAGGTGACCATACCATGCCAGTGTCATAAAACAGTTGGATACCACCAGTAACAGCAAGGGAAACCAGATTGCCTGCATCACATTTTCCAAAACAACAAAAGGTTTAAAGCCAACCTGCCCGCACAGGCTAAATCCCACACGGAAACAGTATCTTTTCTGCCAAAGCCTTGCTATCGTTCATCCCAGTTTTTTATATGGTCAGGCATGAATAGCAGCGCCCCTTGGCGGCATCATCTTGGCACGGGATACGGAGAAAATCATCAATGCATCTGCATATTTTGGGAATTTGTGGCACGTTTATGGGTTCACTGGCCTTGCTTGCGCGTGAGCTGGGTCACACCGTTACCGGTAGCGACCAGAATGTGTATCCACCAATGTCGACCCAACTGGAAGCAGCAGGCATTGAACTGATGCAGGGCTACAGCGCCAGCCATTTGCAGCCGCACCCGGACCTGGTGATTGTAGGCAACGCCATGAAACGCGGCATTGAAGCCGTGGAATACATGCTGAATGAAGGCCTGGCCTATACCTCCGGCCCGCAGTTTCTGGCCGACCACGTATTACAAGGCCGTCATGTGCTGGGTGTGGCCGGTACACACGGTAAAACCACCACCACCACCATGCTGGCCTGGGTGCTGGATCAGGCCGGTTTAAACCCGGGCTTTTTGATTGGCGGCGTACCACTGGGCTTTAGCCACAGCGCCCGTTTGGGTGGCAACGGTGCTGATGGCAAACATTATTTTGTGGTGGAAGCAGATGAATACGATTCCGCCTTTTTCGACAAGCGCTCCAAGTTTGTACATTACCGCCCGCGCACTGCCATTTTAAATAACCTGGAATTTGACCACGCCGATATTTTTGATGACCTGGCGGCCATTCAAAAGCAGTTCCATCACTTGGTGCGTACCATCCCCAGTGAAGGCCAGATTATTAGCCCGGTTACCGAAACAGCGATTGATGAAGTGCTGGCTATGGGCTGCTGGACACCGGTTGCCCGTACCGCCATCGGCCAGCAAACGGGCCAGCAGGCCAACCCGGAAATCAGCTGGCAAGCCGAGTTACTAAGTGCCGATGGCAGTGCTTTTAATGTGCTGCATGAAGGTAAACAGGTCGGGCAGGTGAACTGGAGCATGAGCGGCCAGCACAGTGTGGCCAATGGCCTGGCCACCATTGCCGCTGCTGCACATGTGGGCGTGAGTGCCGACGTAGCCTGCAATGCGCTTTCCAACTTTGGCGGGGTAAAACGCCGTATGGAGTTGCTAGGTACTATTGACGGCATTGACGTGTATGACGACTTTGCCCACCATCCAACCGCTATTGATACCACGCTGGACGGCGCGCGTAAAAAGATTGGCGAGCGCAAGCTATGGGCGATTATTGAGCCCCGCTCCAACACCATGCGCATGGGTAGCCACAAGGAACACCTGGCCTATTCTGCACGGCTGGCGGATGAGGTGATCTGGTATCAGCCGGAAGGGCTGGACTGGGATTTATCCCCGGTGGTTGCCGCAGCGCCCAACAAAGCCAGCATCAGCCAGAATTTGCAGCAGATTATTGACCGCATTGTGGCAGAAGCAAAATCCGGCGATGCAGTAGTAATTATGTCCAACGGGGGTTTTGGTGGCCTGCACCAGAAACTGATTGCAGCACTAAAAGCGCGTTAATCCTCCCTATAACACCGGACAGCAGCACCGCCTGTCCGGTTTCCCGCAAAATTCCTGTCCTAATAACGTGTTGCTACACATACTCACCGAAACATAACAGCAGACACAATACTGCATTACAGCCGCATGCTACTTCATGCTATTGATAAACCATGTAAAACAATAAGAGCGGAGATTGTCCTATGTTGGGTTTTATTGGTGCTGTCATTATTGGTTTTTTTGCCGGTCTGATTGCCCGGGCAATCCATCCCGGTAACGACAAGGCAGGCTTTATTGTCACTGTCCTGCTGGGTATAGCAGGCTCACTGGCTGCCACCTATGGCGGTCAGTTGATTGGCTGGTATGAACCCAATGAAAAGGCGGGTTTTATCATGTCAGTGCTTGGTGCCGTTGTGATTCTGGCGATTTATAATTTTGTTAAACGTAAAACAGCCTGATTTTTTATTTTTTCAGCTCTCCTAAGCGGCAAAAACGGCTTTTTTAAGCCGTTTTTGTTTTTGGGAATGTCAGTAAATAACTACCAGCCACTACCTGGCTACATTCGCCTAGCCCAGATTGCCATATAACTCATCAAAGGGCACCGCCACAAACTGCTGGTAAGCCGGACGTGCCAGCAAACGCTGATACCACGCCGCCACATGCGGTGTGTCTGCCCTTTCCACATCCACATTAAAATAACGGTATAACAGCGTGCCAATGGCAATATCGGCCAGGCTCAGGCTGGAACCGGTCAGGTAATCCCTGTCTGCCAGCTGCCTGTCCAGTAACTGCAGGTAGGTTGCGGTTTGCTGAATACCCTGCTGGATCACAGTCCAGTCGCGCTGTGGCTCGGGCGTGCGGTAAAAGGCCCAGAAGACCCTGGTTAGAAAAGCTGGTTGCAAGCTAGTCTGAAACCAGTCCAGCCAGCGATCCGACTCGCTGCGCACTCCGGCATCTTCCGGCCAAAAATGGCTTTTGCCGTACTGTGCAGCCAGGTAACGCAAAATAGTGTGCGACTCCCAGACAATAAGTCCTGCATCGTCAATCACCGGAATTTTGCCATGCGGGTTAAGCGCCAGAAACTCCGGGGTATTCAGGCTGCCATAGCTACCGCCAATCACAATATGCTGGTAGGGCACATCCAGTTCGGCCAGCAGCCATAATACTTTTTGTACGTTAAACGCGTTGGATCTTCCCCAGACTGTTAGCATGATTCACCTTTATTTTTGGACTGTCTTACTCTAATCACAAGCGCATGACAGTACTAATAAGGAATCAAGATATTCATTTTCATGTTACTACTGAGCAGTATAAAAAGCTCTTAAAGCCACCAAGCAGTCGCAAGTATTGTTTGA
>JASLIR010000308.1 GCA_030152125.1 Alkanindiges sp. | reverse complement strand
ACTAATTAACTTTAAAAGAGAACAAAGGAAGCTTGCATGTTTGGTAAATTGATGTCAGCCATTGGTCTGGATAGCGTCAAGGTGGATACCGTCATTCATACCCAGTTGCTGTACCCCGGCCAGATGATTCAGGGCAATATTATTGCAACCGGTGGCAGTGAAGATAAAACCATTAACGGGGTAAGCATTAAGCTGATGACCATTGCCGAAGTTGAATCTGGCGACCATGAGTTTAACCAGCCGCTGGTACTGGCCCGCTGGGACTTTAAGCAGCAAATTCATTTAAAGCCCCAGGAAACCCTAAGCTTTGATTTTGATGCCAAACTGCCGCTGGAAACGCCGATTACCCAAGTGGACTGTCACTCCAATAAAACCCGCGTGTGGATTGAAACCGAACTGGATGTCGCCGCTAACAAGGATGCCAGTGACCGTGATTATTTGCGGATTCAGCCCACTGCCGCCATGCAAAGCTTTCTGGATGCCATGGATCAGGTGGGCTTTCGCCTGCGTGCTGTAGATGTGGAAAAAGGCCATTTACGCGCACGTAACTTCCAGTCCAGCATTGGCTGCTATCAGGAACTGGAGTTTGTGGCCAAGCGCATGTTTAGCGGCTTTAATGAAATTGAAGTGTCGTTTGTGGCACAAGAACAGCAAACCCATGTAATGCTGGAAATTGACCGTACCCATCGTGGTGACCAGCTAAAAACCCTGACGATCAATCACCAGCGACTGGATACACCAACACTGGTACGCGATATTCAGGCTGCGCTGGGTTTACTGGGTAAATCCTAACACGTGTGTGAAATTAGCCCGGGTATACGCATAACCGGGCTAAACCCACCTAAAACCGTGCGGCAATATACTTGGCCAGATAAGCACATTGTTCTGCACTAGCACTGACAAAACGTGCAACCCAGCCACTAAAGACTGCTGCCCGAGTAGCAATACTCTGATGCTGTAGCTCATCCTGCTGGATGGTTAATACACTGTGATAGATATCAATGCTTTTATCCTTAAAAAAGATAGAAGCCATATCCAGTTCCTTATTCACAATACCCTCAATGGTTGCGGTACTCACCCAGATGGCATTGCGGCCTAGCAGGCCAATCAAAATACCGTAGATAATGCCACCGGCACACCACAGAACCGGCGGAATACGCTGCTTCGCCCCACGCGTCGCTAAAAAAGCACCAAACAGGGCAAAGTGCTCTTTTTCATGCTGATGCATTTCATCCAGTGCAGGGACCATTCCCGCAAAAAAGAGTCGCGCGATTAAACGATGACCATAGTAAACCCCGGTCGCCCCTTTTTCACAGGCGTGAATAATTTTTAGCTGTGTTTCAATTTCCTCGACCGCACTCAACATAAAGTACTCTCCGGGCATAGAAAAACGAATTGTGAATAGCAGCTGAGTAGGCTGGACCTTGGCCCAGCTTTTTTCTTCCAAATGAGGAGTTAAACCCAGCCTGCCCCAAAGCGCTTCATATAACGGTTACTGCGACACTTCCTGCCCATAACCTTGCATCAGGGCAATAAAGTCATCCTCATTGATCACTGCCACGCCCAGCTTTTCGGCTTTTTCCAGCTTGCTACCGGCTTTTTCACCCGCCACCACGGTTTTGGTTTTAGCGGACACACTACCGCTTACCCGCGCACCCAGCGCCTGCAACATTTGCGTGGCATCCTCGCGGGTTAGCCTGGACAATGTACCAGTTAATACCCAGCTTTCGCCAGTAAGCGGCTGGCGGGTGCGGGGGGCTGGGGCTGGCCAGTGCAATCCGGCCTTAATCAAACGATCCACCACCTCGATATTGTGTTCGGCACGGAAAAAATCGTAAATCCATTCCGCGGAAACCGCACCTACATCCGGGGTCTTTTTCAGGCTGTCCAGGTCCGCCGCCTTAATGGCATCCAGTGTCTGAAAGGTATCAGCCAGCATGCGCGAAGTAGTTTCCCCCACCCCACGAATGCCCAGCGCATAAATAAAGCGCGGCAAGGTGGTTTCCTTACTGGCCTCGATGGAATCCAGCAGGTTTTGCAGGGATTTTTCACCCATTTTTTCCAGTTGCAGCAATTGCTCACGGTGCTGCTGTAGCTGGTAAATATCCGCCACATCGGCAATCAGCTGTTGCTCTACCAGTGACTCCACCCAGCGCTCGCCCAAGCCCTCAATATCCAGTGCCTTGCGCGATACAAAGTGACGGATGGCTTCGATACGCTGCGCCGGACAAAACAGCCCGCCACTACAACGCGCCAGCGCTTCACCTTCCGGCATCACCACGGGAGAATCACACACCGGACAATTTGCAGGCAGCGTAACAATAGCAGCATCCAGCGGGCGGAATTCCGGCCACACTTTTTCCACCTTGGGAATCACATCGCCAGTACGGTATACACTCACCGTATCGCCTTCACGGGCATCCAGGCGGTGAATCTCGCCAATGTTATGCAGGGTCACATTACTCACCGTGACGCCACCCACAAATACCGGCTTTAAGCGCGCTACCGGGGTTAAGGTGCCGGTACGCCCTACCTGCCAGTCTATCTTTTCCAGAATAGTCACGGCGGCCTGTGCCGGGAATTTATAGGCCGTTGCCCAGCGTGGCTCACGGCTTAAAAAACCCAGTTGCAGCTGTTGCTTTAAATCATTGACCTTCACGACCAGCCCGTCAATTTCTACCGCCAGGCCGGGGCGCTCCTCAATCAGTTGCTGGTAGATCTCCTGTACCTGCTCAATACTGCTGGCCACATACTGGCGTTCGGCAATCTGAAAACCCAGCGTAGTCAACCAGTGCAGGCTGGCGGACTGGCTGGCAAAGTCATGCCGTGGCTCACACTGCGCAATGCCGTAGGCATAAAATGCCAGTGGCCGGCTGGCGGCAATTTCGGGGTTCAACTGGCGCAAACTACCGGCAGCAGCATTACGCGGGTTGGCAAAGGTTTTTTCGCCCTTTACCGCGGCTTCACGGTTCAACTTTAAAAAGCCGCTTTTGGGAATCAGTACTTCGCCACGCACTTCCAGCTTCGCTGGTGCCACACCATCCTTAAAATGCAGCAGCTTGGGCAGGTTACGAATGGTGGTTACGGTATGGGTAATATCTTCCCCGGTTTCGCCATCACCCCGGGTTACCCCGCGTACAAAACGGCCGTGCTCGTACCATAGCGATACCGCCAGGCCATCCAGCTTTAGCTCCAGCTCATATTCCACGGCTTGATTCGGCAAGCGGTCACGAATACGCTGGTCAAAGGCTTTTAATTCTTCTTCATTAAAAATATTACCCAGCGACAGCATGGGTACTTCATGCTGCACACTGTCAAACTTGCCCAAGGCCTCACCGCCTACCTTTTGCGTGGGGGAGTCCGGCTGGGCAAGCTGTGGGTGTTGCTCTTCCAGATGTTTGAGCTGGTGATACAGCTGATCATATTCCGAATCATTAATCGTCGGGTTATCCAGTACATAATAGGCATGGCTATGCTGTGCCAGTACCTCAATCAGGGTACGCATCTGCGCTACAATCATGGTCTCGCCACTGGATTCTTTAGAAACGGAAAGGTTTTGCTCAGCCATGTTAGCCATCATCATTATCCTAATAAACAGCGTGCCTATTCTCAGCCATCATCAGCGCACGTGCAAACGCTAAATTTTGTGTGTCCATTAAAATATATTGCGG
>JASLIR010000025.1 GCA_030152125.1 Alkanindiges sp. | reverse complement strand
CGGGTGGCTTTTTATTTCCTATTTATTATTTATTATTTTTAATTGTTTAGATGAGGTGTTTTATAGTGAATACAATTCCAGCTAACCAACTGGTTAATATACAACCGGGTGTGGTGGGAACCGGTGGTTCTGCATTATCGCTGAATGCGGTATTTCTGACTGAAAATAATTTAATTCCAACCAATACTATTATTCCCTTTTCAAGCGCCAAGGATGTAACGGTGCTGTTTGGCAGTGATTCCAGTGAGTCACAGGCAGCCAATATTTATTTTAAAGGGTTTACAGGTGCCAATATTAAGCCAGGTGTGTTGTACTTTATGCGCTATGTGACTGGCAACAGCGAGTACTCACCGCCAGCATGGCTGCGTGGTGCCAGCTTGAACCAGACCCCAGCGGACGTGGGCAATATTGTTGGCAATATTGTGCTGTATGTTGATGGTGTACAGCGTAGTGCCGCCTCTGTGGATTTAACCGGTGCAGACTCCTTTAATGAAATGGTGAGCATTCTGCAAACTGCGTTAGGAAGCTCGGTGCTGGTACGCTATAACACTGACCTGAAGGCATTTCAGATTGATACCGTAAGCACAGCACCAACCAGTTCAATTACCTATGCAACCGGTACGCTAGCGGACCATCTTGGTTTCAGCCAGTCAACCGGCGCAGTGATTTCGCAGGGTTCGGTGGCCAGTACTCCGGCATCCATTATGGACAAGGTGGTAGAGCAAACCCAGAACTGGGCTACCTTTATGACCCTGTTTGAAACAGACTATGATAAAAAGCTAGCATTTGCCAGCTGGGTAAATAACCAGAGTTTACGTTATGCCTATGTGATGTGGGATAGCGATGCTGTAGTAACGGATTCGGTAGAATATAATATTGGTCTTTATCTGCTGGCTAACGAGTTTGAAGGCACCATTCCAGTGTATGAGGACTATAAGATTGCTGCTTTTGTTTGTGGTACTGCGGCCAGCATTGATTTTACTGAGCTAAACGGGCGTATCACCTTTGCCTTTAAAGGGCAGTCTGGCTTGCTGCCTAGCGTCACCAATGCCACTATTGCGGATGATTTGCTAGCCAAGGGCTATAACTTTTATGGTGCCTATGCCACGGCTACTCAGCAGTTTAACCTGTTCCAGAGTGGTCAGATCACGGGTAAATGGCGCTGGGCGGATGCCTATATCAACCAGATTTATCTGAATAGCCAGTTGCAGCAGGCTATTTTAAACATGCTGACCAATATCAAGTCGCTGCCTTATAACGAGGATGGCTATGGCCTGATTCGTGCGGCCTGTTTAGACCCGATTAAAGAGGCGCTGAACTTTGGTGCGATTCGTGCTGGTATCCCGCTGTCGGAGGCACAGGCAGCAGAAATCAACAATGATGCCGGTTTAAAAATCGATCGCCTGCTGTCAAGTACTGGCTGGTACCTGCAGATTTTACCTGCCAGTGCACAAACGCGCGGTAACCGTACTTCCCCACCCATGAAGCTGTGGTACACCGATGGTGGCAGCATCCAGCAGATTAACCTGGCTTCTATTGATGTGATGTAAGCATAAAATGCGTTAGGTAGTCTTCTAACAATAAATTTTTTAATAACAATATCTTAAAATTTTACAGCGCCAAATGGTGCGAGGATATCAATATGGCAACAATTACCAGTGCCAATAGTGTATTTACCCTGATTGCAACATCAGTTTTTCCTGTACCCCAGACATTACAAGGCTATGCGGCAGAGGATGCCTTTACTGTTGATGCCATGCAGTTGACCGATGTAAGTATGGGTGTGGATGGCAAGCTGTCCGCCGGTTATGTTCCAAACCCTACCAGGGTGCGTATTTCATTGCAGGCAGATAGCCCCAGCATTGTGTTGTTTGATGCGATTATTGCCGCCACCAAGGTGACCCGCAACGTGGTATATCTGGATGGTCATATCAGCCTGCCATCTACCGGCAAGCAGTATGTATTGACCCGTGGTGTACTAACCAGTGCGAGCCAGGTGCCGGATGCCAGAAAAGTGTTACAGCCACACCGTTACGAAATCACGTTTGAGAGTGTATACAGCTCGATTGTCGCACTGTAATAACCCGGCATAATCTCCTTGCTGACTCCTCCCTTGCCAAGCAGTACTTTGCAGGGGAGGACCATAATAAATATTTCCGGAATAATAACATGAGCCGTAAAACCACCCGTATAACCATGGATCAGGATAACCGTGACAAAGGCAAAACCTTTGTGATTACCGAGATGTCGGCTGAGCGTGCCGAGCGCTGGGCCTTACGTGCCTTGCTGGCGTTATCCAATGCTGGTATGGATATTCCCGAACAGGCCAGCAATGCCAGTATGGCAGGCATTGCATCTGTAGGTGTGGGTATGCTGGCGCGGCTGGATTTTGAGGTGGCCGAGCCCTTGCTGGCAGAAATGATGGCCTGTGTGCGCATTGATATGGGTAACGGCATTGTACGTGACCTGATAGAAGGTGACTGTGGTGACATTGAAGAAGTGATTACCCGCTTTCAACTGCGTAAGGCAGTACTGGAGTTGCATCTGGGTTTTTCTATCGCCGTAGCGCACCCGACTACGGCGTAAATATGGATGACGGTAATAGCCGTTATCTGGAGTATGTTAATGTATCTCCACTGCTTGGCACATTAGTATCCAGCCGCCTGGCCACCCTGCATGAATTACAAACCGTTTATGGTACAGAGGATGCTTATAACCTGCTCGAAGTGATTTGTGTAGACCGCTACAACCAGTCACTGCAGCAGCAGACAGACTCGTTTTAAAGCTGGCCTTGTAGTAGCTCAAGGCGTTCTTTGGTCAGGCGGATGCTGCAATCCAGGCTAAGGATAATAAAAGCCGGGCTGGCACCTGTGTCGTGAAAAATAAAGTCACTGCAAAAAACGCTGCTGTACTGTTCCCATAATTTCTGGCTGGTAGCCAGTGGCTTTTTGGCGTCGGTTTGTTTGTACAGTGCATTATATGCCGTCTTCAGTTTGGCTTTTAGTTCGCCCAGCTTCTGGTTGGCACAGTACTGCTGCTCGTAGTGCTGTTCCTGCGCTTGCTTGCAGTTAATTTGTTTGTCGTCGCTACCGGCATGTGCCTGTACACACAGGCCAAGCGACTGGGTAATGAATGGAAGAAATTTTTGCATGCTGGTTGTTACCGGGTGGTGATGACTTTTGTTTAAACCGGAAGTTGGGCATTCAGC
>JASLIR010000017.1 GCA_030152125.1 Alkanindiges sp. | reverse complement strand
GTTTTAAAATCCTCAGCAACAAGATTGTGAACCTGCATACCGGCAGCGAGTTCCTGTTTTATGGCTTGTGGTCGCACATTGATGAAGTGAAGTCACTGGAAAGCATTGATATTTGCTGGCTGGAGGAGGCGCATAACATCACCCAGACACAGTGGGATATTCTGGAGCCGACGGTGCGCAATGCACATTCGCAGTTCTGGATTATTTTTAACCCGCGCCTGGCCAGTGATTTTGTCTACAAGCGTTTTGTGCTAAACCCGCCCGCCAACACCATTGTGCGCAAGATTAACTACACGGAAAACCCGTTTCTATCGCACACCATGCAGGCGCTGATTGCAGCCACTAAGCGCGATGACCCGGAGCAATATGCGCATGTGTACCTGGGTATGCCACGCGATGATGACGATGATGTGATTATCCGCCGGAGCTGGATACAGGCGGCGATTGATGCGCATGTGCAGTTGGCGCTGCCAGTGGAAGGTAGTAATGCACTTAACCGTTTGGGTTTTGATGTGGCGGATAGTGGTGCGGACAAGTGTGCCCTGGTGCTGGCACAGGGTTCGGTGATCAGCTGGGCGGAGCAGTGGAAGGCGGCTGAGGACGAACTGCTGCAAAGCTGTACCCGCGCCTATGTGGCGGCCACCAAGCATCAGGCACATATTATTTATGATTCGATTGGTGTGGGGGCGGCAGCCGGCGCCAAATTTAATGAACTGAACAGCCAGCGCCAGCATTTGCCACAACAGCGCATTCACCACAGCAAGTTTAATGCAGGTGCTGCGGTATGGCAGCCCAATGCCAGGTACGCCAAAAGCACGACCAGCAACAAGGATATGTTTAGCAACCTGAAGGCGCAGGCCTGGTGGTTGCTGGCGGACCGTTTTAAAAATACCTATAACGCCATTCGGCATGGGCAGCCTTTTGCTGCCGGGGAGTTGATTAGCATTGGTGCTGATTGCCCGTATCTGGAGCAGTTGATGGACGAGCTGGCTACACCCAAGCGAACTTATGCAGCTGATGGCCGGGTAAAGGTGGAAAGCAAGCAGGAACTGGCCAAGCGAGAGGTGCCAAGCCCCAACCTGGCGGATGCACTGGTGATGGCCTGTACGCCAACGGTGAAGGAGGCCATGCGGATTAACCCAGGTGTGCTGGCTGGTATGGCGTTTTATCCCTAACGCAAATTTTAAAAACAACTTTCCAAACCCGCATTAGCGGGTTTTTTAATGCCTGTATTTATAACAAAGTGGTAAAGATAACAATGAAACTAAAAGAGAAACTATTAAGCCTGCTGGTGCGCTGGCTGGGTTTTGGCCTGCGTGCCAGATTGCCACAGGTCGTACCCAGCCCGGCAATCGCCCACGATACAAATAGCGAGACTGGCACAACTGCCCCAGCTTCCCCCAAAGTCAGCCTGCTGGCCCTGGGTAAAATGGCTGCCGTGCAGGGGCAGTCATTTAATGCCCTGCCACAGTTGCCACGAGGGGTAATCCCTGCACAACTGCTGGCACAGGATGGCCAGACACATGCTTCATTGGCAATAGCACAGGACAACGCAGCCTTTTGCCATGCCTTTTTAAATGGTGCGGTGCAGGGTATGGGCTTTAAGGGCTATGCCGCTTTGGCAGAACTCTCGCAACTGAGTGAGTACCGTAGCCCAACCGAAACCCTGGCTACGGAAATGACCCGGCAGTGGATCAGCTTTAAAAGCACCGGCAGTGATAACCGCAGCGAACAGTTACAGGCCATTGAAGCAGCATTCGACCAGTTTAAAATCCGCGACAAGTTAAAGCAGGCGGTGGAGCATGACGGCTTTTTTGGCCGAGGCATGCTGTATATCGACATAGGTATGCCGGAGTTAAACGACACCCCACTGATCATCAACCAGGCCACCATCCGCCAGGGCAGTGTACAGGGCTTTAAAGTGATTGAACCGGTATGGACCAGCCCGGCCAACTACAACGCCATAGATCCTACCGCTAAAGACTTTTACCAGCCACACAGCTGGTATGTGATGGGCAGGCAAATCCATACTTCACGCCTGATCACCCTGATTGCCCGGCCATTACCGGACATGCTAAAGCCGGCTTACAACTTTAGCGGCTTAAGCATGACGCAACTGCTGGAGCCGGCGGTAAATGCCTGGCTGCGTACCCGCGACTC
Source organism: Alkanindiges sp. (assembly GCA_030152125.1). Classification (GTDB taxonomy): domain Bacteria; phylum Pseudomonadota; class Gammaproteobacteria; order Pseudomonadales; family Moraxellaceae; genus JASLIR01. The sequence continues at coordinate 2,806 of JASLIR010000017.1, read as the reverse complement.
CGTGAGTGAACTGGTGCATTCCTTTTCCACCAGTGGGGTAAAGACTGACATGCAGGCGGTGCTGTCCGGTGGTAATGGTGATGACATTATTCACCGCGCACAGCTATTCAATCAGATGCGTGATAACCGTGGCCTGATGCTGCTGGACAAGGACAACGAGGAGTTCTTCCAGTTTCACACCCCCTTGGGTGGCATGGAGTCCCTGCAGGCACAGGCACAGGAGCAAATGGCGGCACCCTGCCATATTCCCCTGGTGAAACTGTTTGGCATTACCCCGCATGGCTTAAATGCCTCATCCGAAGGCGAGATTAAAGTCTTTTACGACTACATTCAGGCCATGCAGCAGACGCTGCTGACTGATCCTTTAGTCAAGATTCTACAAATTATCCAGCTGCACCTGTTTGGCGAAATCTACGACGACATCACCTTTGAATACTGCCCGCTGGAACAGATGAACGAGCAGCAGGAAGTGAGCATCAGCAAGGCCAAGGTTGAGATAGGCAGTGCCTTGCTACAGGCCGGTGTGATCAGCAAGGAGGAGGAACGGCAGCGGCTGGCGGCTGACCCGTTGAGTGGCTATGACGGTTTGGGGGATGGTTTGAGTGGTGAGTTGCCGGAACAACAACAGGCTGGGCAAGCAGGTATACCGGATGGTATGCAGGCAATGGATGCGGCGCAATGTGACTGGCGTGAATATTTACACCCACGGAATGAGAAAGGGCAGTTTACCTGTAAAGGACAGGGAGTACCTTTAAAATATATACAGCCTCCGGTTCCTGAGCAGAAAAGCCAGAACAACAATAACATGCTGAATACATTGGGTTATAAAGATGGTTATAGCCTGCCAGCCAATATAAGTGCCAAATCTGCGGCCAAACCATCAGGTACAAATAACGCCAAGGCAGCTGCAAGCAGCAATGCAGGTGCTACCGCTGTTAATAAACCGGGTATGCCACTGGCAGACAAACAGGTGTTAAGCCTGAAGAAAACAGATTACGAGAAGCATGCCGACTATATTACCGGAGAGGAAATAAGCCAGATTCAAAAGGCCATCGATAATAAAAGCAGTGTTGTTTTTAATGATGGTCTAAAGAAAAAGCTGATTGCCCTGTTAGGAAAAAATAATGTGCAGTCGGAGTGGGTGAAGTATCCGGGCTATCCACATACAATGTTTTTATCACAGGAAACCCTGCGCAAAGCCCAGCAGGCATTTCTGGCCATTGGTAATGGAAAGCTGCCCGACCTAATCGGCTTTTCAAATAATGCCAAGGAAGATAAATCCCTGGCGTATCAGTCATTACTGGATGCTGTTGGTGAGCATGTGAGTGATGCGACCAAGCTGGCAATGTACAGGCAATTGTCTGATAACAAGAATCAGTATGCTGGCTTTGTGGATTTGTCGCAGGGTGTTGAGGAAAGCATTGACAGCTTTCTTGAGCAGGCCACTGATGAAGCGGCTAAGAATTACTACAGGAAGCTTAAAAGCGGTGGGCACTCCCCACGCGTTAGCAAGCAACAGTCAATAAATAGCAGTATCAGCACCAGTATGCTGGGTAATAAGCTAAGCAATGCAGCACCAGCCTTTATAAGAAAAAATAGCCGCATTGAGTTGGGTTTGAATATTGCCAGTATTATTCCCGTGGAGGGAGGGATTGCTATAGCAATTAGGCTAACCCGGGGAGCAAGATATGCTCCTAAAACAATAATTAAACGATTACCTAAAGGAAGTGAGCCGGATAATGATTTATACTCATTAGGCTACCCAATACCTACCAGAGTTAAACCGGGAAATAAGACACATCTTTTTAACTCATACAAAACGATAAAGGATGTACCTGAGTTTTATCGTCTAGAGCCTCGCTTTAAATCTTTAGCCTCTGATCCTGCACGCAAGGGTCGTATAGATATGGAAGGCTATAGGGAGGCAATGGCTGGACTGGAGGCTGAAAACTTGGGCTTGGTAGAGGGATTAAGACGAGGTCCACCAAGAATAGAGTTTTATGATTATAAAGGTGTTCCTTATGATGTTAAAACGCCTCCAAGCTCATTGATACCGCACCAAGAAAACTCGATGAGGGATGCTGCAAATTCTATAATTAAAAAGCTTAAGTTAATACAACCAAATGGAGTTACGGGGAAGCCAGAGCTAGTCAAGGTTATTTTGGATTCCACCTATTTAAATGCTGCTGATCATGCTAAGCTATGGAAAATAATTCATAGTGACCTTGCTAAAGGTAAGCTGACTAAAGAGCAACTTGATAATATTATTGAAATTAATACGAGGACAAAATAATGCTTATTAATTTTATAGGGCCTGTAGAGGAAGAAGATAAAAAGAGATTCAATATACTTTTTGGTCACTTGAAAAATGGCGATCCAATTAGAAGCGTGGGCGCACCTTTATATAATATACATGTACACCAAGTTAATTTTAATGCCTCATCTATGTGCGATTTTACCGCATATGGTTGTGATTTCACAGAGTGTGATTTTTCAAATGCGGACCTTTATGGTGCCGTCTTTCAGAAAGGTTTATTTGAAAGATCTTCTTTTTATGCAGTAGATGCTTTAAAGTCTTCATTTTATAAATGTATTATGAGGGATGTTACTTTTAAAAAGGCATATCTGTTTCGTGCTTTTATTAATCGAGTAACTTTTGAAAATGTTTGTTTTGATAACGCTAATTTAACTGCTACAGACTTTTTAGGGTGCACTTTTAAGAACTGTTCATTTGATGGTGCAAAAATAGACAATACTTGTTTTACTAACTGTACTGGTTTGGATGATAAGGTGACTCAAATGGAGG
>JASLIR010000008.1 GCA_030152125.1 Alkanindiges sp. | reverse complement strand
TCAAACAGTTCGGCTTCGGCCAGTGTTTCTACCAGCGCACCACAGTTTACCGCTACAAACGGCTTATCCCGGCGGTCACTACGTATATGAATTTCACGGGCAATCAACTCCTTACCCGTACCAGTTTCCCCATGAATCAATACACTGGCCAAACTTGGCGCAATGGCATCTACTTGTTGTAATAAGGCTTGCGAACGCGGGTCAGCAAATACAATGGCTTTGGCACGTACCGCTTTAACCGGATGATTGGTTTCCGGTAAGGTTAATACCGAATGGCTGTTGCTCACAGAAATTTTCATACATTTGTTACGAGAATAGCTTCCAGTGGAAGTGGGATAGCACGGCAAATGCCCCTGATTTCTCGCCTCCTTCATTTTCTGCTATCTTGCGATGAAACATCACGATGGATGAGCTATAGGGGGCGCATGATTTCTTTGATAGCACTTGGGCTTGCTGAACAAACCCACTAACCAATGCGGCATGCGCCACAGGTTTTCATCTTTGGTATGGCTACTGTATTAAAACTTCTTAACAATCTGAAATAATAAATACACCATCCATTAGCATAAAAATGAATAAACCTGTGTATGAACAAAACGCTACCTTGCTTTGGCACAAGGCAGCGCTGTTTCAGGTGAAAAATAGGTTTTTCAAAGGCAATGTTATTCATTACGCATTGGCATGACCCAACGAGAACGATTAAACATCGCAACTTGTACCTTGTATCCCCACTCACCATAAGCCAGCATAGGACTTATGTCGCAAGTGCATCTGAATGATTAAACCCCCTAAGTATTGCTGCCTATTGGGGTGGTTTGCGCCTGCTGGGTCACTTTGGCAGCCTGCTGGCGCAGAAAAACCGAGTTATATTCACCCGGTGGCACGCCATTCAGGTAATAATTGCCCACGTGGAACAAGCGCCAGCGAATCGGGTCATGCGTAGTATGCACCCGCACATTACGCCAGAAGCGATCCAGATTCCATTTGCTCAGGGTGGAACTGGCACCCAGCAGGCCAAAAATCTCGCTGGAAATTTTCAGCGCTGCATGGTCTGACTGCGCGCGTGCTGCAGCCACGGAAAGAATCAGTTCATCCTGCAGGGCTTCACTTTCCGGGTCAGTCAGTTGATGCTCAAAAAAGCGCGCGGCCTTTTCCAGCAAGGCTTCGGCAGCACGTACCTGCACGGCAAACTCACCAATCTGCTTGATAATGTGCTGCTCTTCCACCGCACGCTCTACGCCACTTTCTACCCATGGGCGCGCATATTGTTGCAGGTAATCAATACCAGCCTGCAAGGCACCGGCAGCCACACCAGTATCCATGGCCGCATGTAAAATTTGTGGCCAGGTTAAACCGGTACGCCCCGGTAAACCCTGACGCTTGGGAATAAAGCGTTCGTCCACAATCACGTTTTCAAACTTTACCGTACCACTCACGCTGTTGTGCTGGCCAAAGGCATCCCAGTCGTCTACCAGGGTTAATCCCGGGGTATCACGATGCAGCAAAATGCCTACCGGGCCATCTTCCCCACCCGCAGTCAGCGATATCCACTCAGCAAGGAAAGAACCGGTGGAGTAAAACTTGCTGCCATTCAATACCAAAGTACCATCCGCCTGACGCTCCACCCGCGTGGCATGCGAAAACTTGTTTTTGCCGCCTACTTCCGCCAGCGCATTACCCAACCGCTTGCCTGCCAGAATCCCGGCAACCACCTGCTGGCGCACTTCTTCGCTATGTCCGTTTAAAATACCGCGCAGCATCACGTTATGAATTTGCAGCAACTGGCCGACACCGGCATCGGCAGCAGAAATAATGCGTACCACTTCCACCACGGTTGGGATATCCGCTCCCAGACCACCAAACTTTTTGGGTACATAAATTGCTGTTAAGCCCGATTGTGAAATCAGCGCCGCCTGACGGTATGGCAGGGTTTTATTATTTTCAGGATTTGCTGCAATCGCAGCAATTTCCACGGCAATTTCCTTTGCAATGGCAATGGCTTCAGCATTACTTTGAATCTGGCGTATTGGGCCAGCAATGGTTTGCTGATAATCAAAATCTATATAGTGACTCATTCAATAACTCCGCAGGCCACCTGATGCATCATCAGGTGACGTCATAAAAAATCAGTTAAAAATACTGGAAGGACGCTGTTCTAATGGCTGCCCAGACGATGGCTCTAACAACAATCCAGATGAGAGTGCAGAGGGTTTAATCAGCGAAGGTGCATGTGCAATCAGTTGCTGCGTATAGGGGTGCGCGGGGTGATCCAGTACCTGTGCTGTATCACCCTGCTCCACAATGTGTCCGTCTTTCAGCACAATCACCTGATCAGCAATTGCGCGTACCACCCCCAGGTTATGGGTAACAAACAGAATGGATAAACCCTGTGCCTGCAATTGCTGTAACAGCACCAGGATAGAAGCCTGTACCGATACATCCAGTGCCGAGGTAATTTCATCGCAAATCAGCACCTTGGGCTGGCACACCAAAGCACGGGCAATAGCAACACGCTGCCGCTCTCCACCGGACAACTCTCGTGGAAAGGCATCAAACACTTTTTCCTGTAAGGATACTTTTGCCAGCACCTGCAATACCTGGGTTTTGGCTTCCTGTCTGCTTAGCGGGAAAAAATGCCTTAAGGCCGTAATCAGGGTTTGCCCAACTGTCAGCGATGGATTTAAAGCACGGTAGGGGTTTTGAAACACATACTGAATTTCACGGCGTGCCTGATCGCTGCGCTGGCGTACACTGAGGCTCAGTGGCTGCTGTTCAAACAGCACCTGCCCGGTTGCCTGATCATTCAGGCCAGCCAGAATGCGCGACAAGGTGGTTTTGCCGGAACCGGATTCGCCCACCAATGCCAAACATTTACCTTGCTCCAGTTGTAAGGACACATCAAACAGAGCCTGTTGCGTGCCATACCATGCATTAATCTGCTGGACATTTAACAGTGTCTGTACAGGCTGTTCAGAGTTCACTGTAACGCTAGCAGGAATACCATCCGCCACCTGATTCCATGCCTGTAGCGAACTTTGCTGGCTGTTGTAACAAGCTACCCGATGCGTGAGCGGGGTATCATGTGGAATGTCCAGTAAGGCCGGCGCTACCGTAGAGCATAAATCACTACGATATGGACAACGGCTGGCAAAGGCACAGCCCTGTGGCCGTGTACCTGGTGCAGGCGCCTGACCTTTAATTGGTGCCAGATGACGGCGTTCCGCTACATCCGGGATAGCCGCCAGCAAACCCTGGCTATAAGGATGTACCGGTTGCTCAAACAATACGCCTAACGGTGCATCCTCAACAATACGTCCGGCATACAGCACAATCACGCGGTCAACCAGATCCTTCACCACCGCCAGGTCATGCGACACATATACCGCAGCCACCCCATGCTGGCGGCAGAACTGGCGGATAATATTCAACACCAGCGTTTGCGTGCTGACATCCAGTGCCGTAGTAGGCTCATCCAGCACAATCACTTTAGGTTTTAATACAAAAGCCAGCGCCAGCAACACCCGTTGCTGTTGCCCACCGGATAGCTGATGTGGAAAACGGTTGAGGAACTCGGCATATACCGGTAAGCCAACCTCACGCAATACAGCATGGATACGCTGCTCCCGTGCAGCTAAGGCTAATTGTGGCTCGTGTACCTGCAATACTTCCTGCAACTGCTTGCCAATACGCAAAGCCGGATTAAGTGCAGTTGCCGGGTCTTGCGGTACATAGCTAATCACTTTGCCGCGAATCTGCCGTAGGGCTTTTTCATCCAGCTGGCGAATAGGCAGGCCATCTACAACAATGTCACCCTGAATAATTTGTGCCCCGTAGCGTGCAAAACCAAGCAATGCACTGGCCACCGTACTTTTACCCGAGCCGGACTCTCCCACTAAGCCAAGAATTTCCCCTTGCAGTAACTCAAAGGAAACCCCCTGTACCACATCATCCCCGGTATTGACTAGTGCCACACCCAAGTCACTTACCTGTAAAACTGGCTGGCGCAACTGGGTATAACCCTGGCTTAAGGCACTTTGACCAGGTGCAGACCCCGGCACCTGATGGGCCAAAGACTGTGATGCTAAAGACTGCGACGATAGAAAACTGGTCATATTATTTCTCCTCCACCCGCGCCGTAGCACGACCAATGCCTTCCGCCAGCACATTGGTACCCAGCGCAAACAGGGCAATTAACAGCACCGGGGCAAATACCGCCCATGGCTGAATCAACAACCCGGCACGGTTTTCGTTAATCATCAAGCCCCAGTCGGCTGCCGGTGGCGCCACGCCATAACCCAGAAAGGCCAGGCCGGACAGCATGCCCACTGCCCAGGTCAGCATCACACCCAGATGCACCAGCAAGGGGGTTAAAATATTGGGTAAAATTTCACGGAACAGGATATGCAAGCGGGAGTAACCCATCATACGGGCCGCTTCAATAAATTCCTGTTCCACAATATTCAGGGCAATACCACGTGACAGGCGGATCACACTGGGAATAAATGCCAGCGCCACAGTCAACACAATCAGCCACGGCTCACGACCCAGCATGGATACGATCAGCAATACCAGAATCAAATCCGGGAAAGCCATAAATACATCGGACACCCATGTCACGGTTTGATCCACCTTGCGGCGGGCGAAGGCTGCAAATAAACCAATGCTGGTACCAAGCAACAGGGCGATCAGACCGGAAGCCAGCGTCATCCATACCACTGAGCGACCACCGGCCAGCACGCGTGACCATACATCATGACCAATATAGTCATAACCGAGAATGGCCTGTGCCTTATCCGGCGCACCATAGGTTGAACCCAGCATGGCGGTTGGCTCAAACGGTGCAATATAAGGCCCCAATAAGGCAAACAGCAGTACCAGAATGGTCAGCACCCCGCCAAAACGTACCTGCCGTTCTTTAACAATGGCAGCCAGCACGCGATGGTTAGACCAGAAACCGGAAGCTGGCTTTGTGAGCGTGGATGCTACGTTTAATGATTCAGAATTTAATGGTTCAGAAATAGTGGACTGCGTCATGATGCATCCTCCTGTACCTTGCCCTGCGTCTGTTGTTCGGCTTTATCAGTTGCTGATTTGATAATAGGAGTTACCGTCTCTGTGCTGTTATCCGCATGCTGCTCCAGCTTGTCTTTGAGGGCATTACGGCGGTCCACCGGTTTTACTTTTGGCCGGCCAGTGCGCCACAGGCGTACGGCATAGCGCATACCGGGTGAGCGATGGCGATGCTGGCTGGCAGTACGAATACGCGGTGTCAGCAAGGTGGTCAGTAAATCTGCCAGCAGATTTATCACTACAATACAAATGGTCAGTAGTAATACGATGGCCTGAATGGTTGGAATATCGCGCATTTCAATGGCGGCATTCAGTGCATTGCCAATGCCGGGGTAGCTAAACACCACCTCTACCACCAGCGCACCACTCAGCAGTACCCGGACAGTGAGCGCCACACCCTGAATGGCAGGCACCAGCGCATTGGGCAATACATGACGCCAGATAATCCGGTTTT
>JASLIR010000005.1 GCA_030152125.1 Alkanindiges sp. | reverse complement strand
GTTTTAAACCGGCCTCAACCCCAAGCGGAAGCTGGCTGCCCAGTGCATCCAGTAAATTGCGGATGACCTGGCATTCCTGCCATGCATCCACCTCATAATTAGGCCGGGATAGATCCTGCGGGCTTATACCTGCATTTTTCAGGCAGTCTTCAACGGACAAATCATGTAATTGCCCCACGCTAACCAACACCCGTATCGCACTGATGCTACGCGGGAAATCCCAGGAAGATTGCATAGCCGGTTGCCTGTTTGTCATGAAATGTCAAATTTTATATTATAATGTCATTCCCTGATGGCGCAATACTTTATATATTTTACGATTGTGAACGTCACCGGAAAATTGTAGGTATGTTAGCTGGGGCTGAATATAGCGATAGTAATCATAAAAGCTTAACTGAAGACTTAATGTCTTTATACGAACAAACGAAAGCTAAAGTTGGTGAAGAGGATCTGGCGCATATCAGGAATGTGGCTGCTTATTCCAAAGCCATCAAGGCGCGTAGTGAAACCTTAATAAAATATGGCGGTAAACCAAATGCCATGATGCGTGGCGTGGCCTTACGTGCATTGCATACGCTGCTTGAGTTTGCTGAGCTGGGTCATAATATCATGCATGGTAGTTATGACCATCTGCCAGATGCCGGTGAGTTTCACTCTGAGCGCTGGGTGTGGGATTTTGTTACCGACCCAAGAGAATGGCGGGTGATGCATCACCAGAACCATCATCCGTATACGAATGTCATCGGCTTGGACCACGACCTGGGTTATTCTTTTTTACGCGTAAAACCAGGGCAGTCATGGTTTGGCCACCACCTGGTACAATTTCCGCTTATTTGGGCCATCGCACTTTCCCCCGGTTATTTTTTTACACTATATACAGCTACTTCAGCGGCACGTACCGAAGGCCGGAAAATCCTTAACAAGGAAACCTTTGCACAGTCCTATAATCTAATTAAGCGGCATGCACTAAAAAACTTTTTTGACGATGTTGTGTCTGTTCCCAAAAAAAGGGTTGTGCCAACATTAGTAGGTAATTATCTGGCCACGATCTTTGGTTATGATCTAACGGTTGCGATGCTGTTTTTAGAACACCATGCACCCAACGTACAGATATTTACTGATCCAGGACCGCATGAAACCCAGGAAGCGTATTTTCGCCGGCAAATTTTAGGAACCAGCAATTTTACTGCGTATCCCGCTTTAGACAATTATTTTAAACAACTGCTGGATGAGGAGGTGGCTTTTGAGAATCCTCCCGCATTCAATGTTTTTTATGGCGGGCTGGATACCCATTTAGAACATCACATATTTCCCGATTTACCCTGTAATCGTCAGCGTGAAATTCGCCCCTTACTTAAAGAAATCTGCATCAAACATGGCCTCCCTTATAACATCACTCCCTTTGAGCAGGTAGTGCCGGATATGCTGGTTAATATGTTTAAATTAACCACGCCTGCTGGAGATATGGAACATGGCAGCCCGTTAAATATTCTTAAAAAACCATTAGAGCTGATACGCCGGGTTAAGAATGGTGTGCAGTATAAACAGCCGGAAAGCATGACTTATCTGAACAAGCCGCTGTTTTATAATGTGCCTGCGCGGGTGCTTGCGGCTTATCCGCAGGTAGAAGGGCAGGCGTTGCTGCTGCGTCTGGAAAAGCCTAAGGGCTGGGATGCGGTGCGCTGGGATGCAGGTGCCTTTATTTCCGTGCGGGTTCAGCTGGGTGAAGAAACGCTGGTGCGCCAGTACAGCCTGCTGAAAGACAGCATTGATGCTGGTGACAGTATGGAAATTACGGTCAAGCGGGTAGAGGGAGGGCGTGTTTCCAACCATATTAATGATCATGTGCGCAAGGATTCGCACCTGATGCTGGTGGGTACCCCGCAAAGCTCGCCTGACTTTGTGATGGCTGAAGCGCCGCAACAGGTGCTATTTCTGGCTGGTGGTGTAGGAATAACGCCTATTATCAGCATGATGCGTAAAGTGAGCCGTGAAGCCCCGCACACAGAGGGTACCCTGATTTATTTTAACCGCAATGAAGCTTCCATTATTTTTGAGCATGAGCTGCGGGAAATTGCCAGTGCATCCGGGTTTAAGGTGCATTTTATCTGCGACCAGCTGAACCCCAACTATGTGCATCGTGGCCATATGCAGCAGTCCAGGCTGAGTAGCGAGTTATTAGCCACCCTTGTACCTGCTATCGCGCAGCAGGAGGTGTATGTATGCGCACCGCCAGGCTTTATTCATGCAGCAAAAGGGCTGCTGCTGGATCTGGGGTTGCCAGAGCAGCAATTTCATACCGAAAGCTTTACACCACCCAGCGTAGAACATCCTACCGATGGCAAGGATCATCTGATTCAGTTTGCCCGCAGTGGTATAGAGATTGTGGTGGGTGGCGGAACAACCTTGCTGGAGGCGGCACGTCAGGCCGGGGTGAATATTCCCTCAGGTTGTGAACGGGGGCTGTGCCGTGCCTGCGTATGCACCAAACTTCAGGGCGTGACGCACCTGGATGAGGCTAAAGCCAGCCCCGATTTGCGCATTACGACCTGCAATAGCCTGCCACGTTCGGACATGCTGGTATTGGATATTTAAGCCTGATTTTTGGATCAGTGCTTTAGCACTTCGCGTATTTCTACCAGTCCGCCTGCTTCATACACCGGATTACCGGCCAGCCACTGCTTTGCGGCTTGCAGGTTTTCCGCGCGGATGCGAATAAAGCCGCCAATCTGGGTGTTGGCATTTTGCTCGGCCGCCGCATGTTTGTTGTAGCGTAGTCCATTGCCAATCGCGCTGCCGCCTTCAAACTGGCCGCTGCCACGCAATGTGCTTAGGTAATTATTCCAGTTGTCGCTGTTATCTGCGCTATTTTGATCTTGTACATCGTTGTGCATCAGCAGGATATATTCTTTCATGGTGTTCGTCCCTGTATATCGTGTTCACTCAGGCCGGCTGCCACACTGGCCATTTGAATCGTATGAGAAAGTATGCTGTGTCCATGCAGATACAGCATACGCTCTTTTAAGCCGGGGGTACTAGGCTTGCTCCTTGTTCCAGTCAGTTTTTTTTAGTTTCAATTTTTGTCCGCGCCGCTCACGCATGCGCGCCACATCAATATCATCCTTGTGGTGTACCCCGCTTTTGTGCAGCAGGGGATTAAGCGCCACATGGTTTCTGGCTGGGTTTACGCTGAGGGCCTTGCGGCGCTTCCGGGTTTGTCGTTTCTTATCACTCATGATTATATTTCCTGTTCTTTTTAACCTTTAATGCACAGCACCTGCTTAAGGGTGTGTACTACTTCCACCAGGTCGGTCTGGTTAGCCATCACCGTGTCAATGTCCTTGTAAGCAGCGGGGATTTCATCAACCACCCCGCCATCCTTGCGGCATTCCACACCGGCGGTTTGCGCCGCCAGGTCATCCACACTAAACAGGCGCTTGGCCTTGCCACGGCTCATGCGGCGCCCTGCACCGTGCGAGCAGGAGCAGAATGATTCCGGGTTGCCCTTGCCACGAACAATGTAGGACTTGGCACCCATGGAACCGGGGATAATGCCCAGTTCGCCTTCACCAGCACGGATAGCCCCTTTACGGGTAACCAGCACATCTTCGCCGTAGTGGTTTTCCTGGCTCACATAATTGTGGTGGCAGTTCACTGCCTGCTTGCTCATCTGGAAAGAGGGCAGTACAGGGCGAATCGCCTCCAGAATCAGGCGCATCATTTCACGGCGGTTTTCCGTAGCATAATGTTGTGCCCATTCCACCGCTTCCACGTAGTCGTCAAAGCTGTTAGAGCCTTCGGCAAAGTAGGATAAGTCCTTATCCGGCACATGGCCGAAACGGTGTTGTGCTTCCTTCTTGGCCAGTTCAATAAAGTAGGTGCCAATACAGTTGCCAATACCACGGCTACCGGAATGCAGCATTACCCACACCATGTTTTCCTCATCCAGACACAGCTCGATAAAGTGATTACCACCACCCAGCGTACCCAGCTGCTTTTGCCAGGTGCGTTCAAAATCGCGCAGCATCCGCTTGAGTCCCGGGTGTTTGTCGGTAATCAGCTTCAGCCTTTTGTCCAACGGTGTTAGGGTGGATGCCTTGGCTTTAACCTGCTTGTGCAGCTCAAAACCAACCGGCACTTTACGCTCAATTTCCGCACGGATACGGCGCAGGTCATCCGGTAACTGGCTGGCCGATAAATTTAGCCGTACCGCATTCATGCCGCAGCCAATATCCACCCCCACCGCAGCCGGAATAATGGCATTTTTGGTAGGAATCACACTACCCACGGTAGCGCCCAGCCCCCAATGCACATCCGGCATCACGGCCACATGCGAGTGTATAAATTGCAGCTGCGCTATTTTGCGTAACTGGTCCAGGGCTTCTTCTTCCACGTCAGTGGTATAAATTTTGACGGGTACGCCATAGCCTGAATTGGCGTTAAGGGTCATTTTAATGCCCATGATTTTTTCCATATCTTTAAAATTTATTTTGGGCAAATATCAATCAGCGCATATAAACATGCACCGCGCTACCTTGGTAAGGCAGGGCGTGAGTTAGGCTTTTTTCGTATATAAAAAAGCCCGGCGAATGCCGGGCTTTTGGGCCTGCATCCGGATATTTACCATGTTG
>JASLIR010000475.1 GCA_030152125.1 Alkanindiges sp. | reverse complement strand
CACCCTGCTGGCCGAAAATGGCCTGAAGGGGCTGGAAGTGATGGCCAGCAAGGGGGCAGACTTGCTGATCCTGGACCTTGGTTTGCCAGATATGGATGGCTTGCAGGTGTTGCAGGAGTTACGCCAGTGGTCATCCACCCCGGTGATTGTGCTATCAGTCCGTTCAGAAGAAGAAGAGAAGATAACCCTGCTGGATGCCGGTGCCAATGATTATGTGACCAAGCCCTTTAGTGTGCAGGAGCTGATGGCACGCATCCGGGTGATTTTGCGCAGTAAGCCAGCACAGCCACAGGACAGCCCGCTGTATGACGATGGTTACCTGCAGGTGAATGTTGCCCAGCATAGCGTACAGGTGCAGGGCGAAACAGTGGCTTTAACCCGCAAGGAGTTTCAACTGCTTGCTTTGCTGCTCAGGCATCAGGGGCAAATTTTAACCCAGCCACAGTTGTTAAAAGAGTTATGGGGACCAAGCCATCAGGAGGACACGCATTATTTACGCATTCTGGTGGCTAAGCTGCGTGGCAAACTGGGAGATAATGCCCTGGAGCCCAAGTATATTCTGACCGAGCCGGGTGTGGGCTTAAGGTTTTTAAAGTAGTTATATCTATTTTAGTGATCTGCTTGGTGTACGTTAAATAATAAGTAGAAGCAGGTGTATTATGCTTAAAACTTTAAAAACAATAAAAAATATGAAGGTATTCTACTTAATTTTCGCTTAAGATTTCTGGTTTAAATTATACATCTAAGTGTATGTTTTAGTTATATGTATTTTTTATAAAAGCCGTAATTTAGCAGATGATGTGTGTGCAGCATATAAATAAGCAACTTTGCTTGATGACGGGCATTATAAAAATACAGCTTGTTTGTTTATTTTTTGTAAATATATGAACATTAAAAATAAATAGCTTATTTTACTGGCTGGCATAGTTGCTGCTCCTTGCTGAATAACGCACGTTTTTATTCAGGGGAGTTTTTAAATGTTTCAACAGCGTCAATTAAAAAAAGCGGTTTTTCTGGCCATGTGGGGCGTCACAGCCATGGCCGCACCACATGTTTTTGCCGAAGAAGTTAATTCAAATACTACGGGGGTAGTTAAAGAAGACACTGTAAAAGCGGTGGATCAGGCTACAGTCAATACCAAAGCAGAAAATGCAAAAGCAGAAAATGATGTTGCACAGCTTTCCACGGTGATTGTAACGGGTTCCCGTTCCAGAAATAACCGCACGGTAGCCAGCAGTCCAACACCGATTGATGTGATTTCCGATAACAGTATCAAGCAGGCCAACCAGCGTAATCTGCTGGAAACCCTGAATGTGACTTTACCGTCTTTTAGCGTACCGGGCTTACCGGGTTACGGTATTAATGCCACCGTTAAGGCAGGTCAATTACGTGGTTTAAATAGCAGCCATACCCTGGTACTGGTAAATGGCAAGCGCCGCCATAGCACGGCACGTTTAGGGGCGGGTGGCTTTCTGGCCTCTGCATCGGTTGACCTGGGTTTGATTCCAACTGGTTCAATTGAGCGTATTGAAGTGCTGCGTGATGGCGCTGCGGCTATTTATGGTTCGGATGCCATTGCCGGGGTTATCAATATTATTACCAAAGATGATGACCATGGTGGCACGCTGTCGGCAAAATATGGTGAATATTCCGAAGGCGATGGCGGCTTGCAGCAATACGTAGCCAGTGGCGGCTTCAGCTTTGGCAAGGACGGGCATATTTATCTGTCCGCCCAGTGGGACAAGCAGGAATCTGCTTTCCGCGATAGCCGGGTGCCGGATAATATCCTGTTTTATTTTCCGGTAGACAGTAATGGCAATCAGGTGCTGCCGGGCGGTAGCCGTGGCACCGGGCCTACCTTGCCGCCGGGTGCCACTCCGGACCCGCGTGAAGCATCTGTAGACCGTAGTAACGTGGTATTTGGTGCTTCCGGTGGTGTTCCAGAGGCCAGGCTGGGTTCTTTCACAGTAGACATTGGGCACTCCATTACTGAAAACAGTGAGTTTTATGGTTTTGCCAGCTATTCGGACCGTGAGACAAAGTCACCGCAGCATTTCCGTTTCCCGTCGCGTGATCAGGTGGTGCGTGCCTTATGGCCAAACGGCTTTACACCCTACACCGGGGTGAAAGAGCAGGATTACTCCTTACAGTTAGGTATCAAAGGGACTGATTTAGCCGGTTGGGACTGGGATCTTAGTACAGTGTATGGTGAAGATAAAATTGATGCCTACCAATACAGCTCCAATAGCCCCAGCTTTGGCCTGGACAGTAAAAAAGACTTTTATACCGGCTCTTATAAATACGGCGCTTGGGTTAATAATCTGGATGTAAAACGTTCCTTTGAGCAGGGTTTACTTGGTTTATTAACGGATGTGTCCTTTGGTGGGGAGTACCGCCGCGAAACCTATAAACGCGGTGCCGGGGAGCTGCAATCCTGGGCTTATGGCCCGGATGTAAACCCGGCCAAGTTTGCCAGCAAGGAATATGGTTATGTGCTGGATGGTCCAGCCAAGGGTACCTTAATTTCCAAAAGTGATGCGGGATCTCAGGCGGACACCGGTGTTCGCCCGGAAGATACCGCCAACGACTCGCGTAACAATTATGCCCTGTATGGTGGTTTGTCCATTTATCCTACTGAATCCTGGGTGATAGACACTGCGGTACGCTATGAGGACTACAGTGACTTTGGTGATATTGTGACCGGGCGTTTATCCAGCCGGTTTGACATTACCCCGGCCATTGCAGTGCGCGGTACAGCCAGCACCGGTTTTCAGGCACCGGCATTGGCTGCACAGGGTTACAAGGCTACAGGGGTAACCGTAACCGATACCAACCGTACACTGGCAGTAAATTCGGCGGCAGCAAAAGCACTGGGTGCAACCTCGTTAAAGCCGGAAGAATCTACCAACCTTTCTTTGGGACTGGTATTCCGTCCCCTGAAAAAGTTGAACTTGGCGATTGATGCCTATCAGATTGAGGTAAAAGACCGGGTATCTGCCTTAAGTACCATTCGTGCCTCAAACCTTACCGACCCTGCCAAAAAAGCAGCGTTTGAAAGTTTTGTTAAAGCAGCAGATCCATCCTTTGGGGCAAATGATGGTATTTCCTACTTTATTAATGCCGGTGATACCAAAACCACAGGTTTGGATGTAACCCTGGAATATGGCATTGATACCGATAATCTGGGTACTTTCTCCTTAAGCGCAGCGGCAAACTGGAATAAAACCAAACTGGAAAGAAGGGCATCCACCCCGGGTGCACTGACAGCCTTTGGTTTTAGCCCGGATTTAACCTATACCGTGGCTTCGGTTGCCAACATTGAAAACCTGTCACCACGTTTTAAAGGTATTTTGGGTGTGAACTGGGCATTGAGTAACTGGACAGCAGGTTTAACCGCAACCCGCTATGGTGACATTTTGCGTAGTACCGATGTACGGGTAAACGGGGTGGCCACACCAACCGTATTTGATGTGGGTAATTTGTGGGTGGTGGACGCGCAGGTGGCCTATAACTTTACAGATAAGCTGAAGCTAACCATTAATGGCAATAACATTTTTAATGAAGAGCCAGGCAAGCTGCCTGAGGGAAGTACGGCTTTATGGCCATTCCAGACCTCCAGCTACTTAAATAACAGCCCGGTTAATGCGGCGGGTAGTTTTTATTCTGCTACGTTAAGCTATAACTGGTAAGATAATTAAAGTATCAGCAACTCCAAAGATGAGCCTCATCTTTGGAGTTTTTTGTATGCTAGTAAGTGATAATAAAGCTGAACAGATTTATATATGCAGGTAAATCAATTTTTATAAAAAATATTAACTTACTAACGATTAATCAGGCTCATTTTTCTGAGTCCATACTGGTAATGCAGGGGCTAAAGTGGGTTGCCGCAACCTGAAAGTAAATGTGGATGATGCTGAGGAGGTTACGAGCTATTGGCTAAGGGTTCTAATATCAGGATTGAAACATATTTTTAACTAAAAATTAGAACTAACAGCTTGGCAACCATTAGTTCTAATGAAGTACTTAGATGTATCAAATGCATATAGACATAGCACGTATTCTTACTGCTGGACCAGAAACTTTTAAGGTTAATACACCGTTAATTTTTTCCATAATCATTTCTTTCATTATCGAAAAAGCAGTAGCTCGTTCATCTTCATGTAGAGTTCCAAGCCCTTTTTCTAATAGTCTAAGCAAAGGTGAAATCAGACTCCTTTGAATTAGATCTATTTCTTGCTGAGAAGGTACAATCTTTGTTATTTTACCATATATATGAAAGTTACCATCAGTTAGTTGAGCTTTAATTTTTTTCGGATCTTGATCTGTAATGTCTAAATCTACTATACCTACACAATTTCCCTCTTGGTCAAGAATTAACATTTCTAATAAATTGGATTCCAAGTAATTTTTTTCTAGCTCATCTATAATACCCGTTAAAAT
>JASLIR010000426.1 GCA_030152125.1 Alkanindiges sp. | reverse complement strand
AATGGCATGCTGTATATCCCCGGTGTGTTTGAATAAATATTAAGCAGGCTTTATAAGCTTGCCGTGAACTAAATATACATTTTTAATAGTGAGAGAAAAAAGTAAATGAAAAAGCAAATTTTGCTGGTTGCCTTAATGAGTACTGGCCTGGTAGCTTGTGGTGGCGGGGGCAGCGGCGGCTCCTCGGGCGGTGGTAGCGGTACGCAACTTACCACACCAGCAGCCAATGTGTTAACGGTAAAAGGTACGGGAGTGGACAAGCAGGAAACTATAACGGTAGACAAGAAAGACATCCTGATTAGTGCCATTGGCAACCAGCCCATTCAACTGGTGGAGTTTTACCAGAGGCCAGAGAGCTATGACTGGTATGGACGTATTGCCCTGAGTACAAACAGTAACAAGGCACAACTGGATAAGCTGGCGTTTGATAACCGTAACACGGCGTTTTTACTCTGCGCGGCGAATAGCTGTCAGGAAAACACCACTTATGGCCTGCAGCATGGTACCCAGCAGTCCATTTTAAGTATTAATTTCGATCAGGCGCCAAATAACTATCGCCTGGGCGGTAGTAATGAAAGCAAACCGGTAAAAGTATCCGGTAATTTACAGTTTGGTATTCCTGCCAACTGGCCAATTGTACACAGCCAGCGTTTCCCAGTGGCCAATGTGCAGGGGCAATTGGCGTGGGGTGGGCAGCAGTACCAGCTAAGCGCTGTTGATGATATTACTGCAACTGTGCACAAGCTGACCTTGCGTGGTCCAACGGGCCTGATTTACCTGACTGTGAATCAGCTTTCCGCAAACTCTTTTAAATTAGAGCTAAAGGATGGCGTGAAAACATATTCTACCGGCGACCTGAATATCACAGGCGTGATGGTGCCCTGGCAGGAAACCCTGCAACAGATTAAAGTGGAGTTAGGCCTGCTGGGTGTTGCGCTGTTTAATGATAATGGTGGTGAGCCAGCCCGTGCCCTGACTGGTAGCCTACTTATTCCAAAGGCAACGTTTAACCTGAATGTTGATGGTGAAATACTGGATGGCGGCAACATTAAGCTGGTGGGTGCTTATGCCGAAAACGAAAGTAAGTATTATGCACTGACGCTGAAACAGGTGGATGGAAACACAACCGTGTCTACCTATGCAGAAATCCGCCAGGAACTGGATGGCCACCTGTGGCTGGATTACTACGGTGGTGAAGACTCACCAAGCTGTGGTAGCCCGACCACTGCGTGTGCAGGTTTAACGGTGGATGCAGACAAGAAAACCTATCGTTTTAATAATGTACGGCTGGGGGACTTTAGCATTAAGGGTACGGCTTTTATCCCGGGTGTGTTTGAGTAGTTGACAATAGAGGATGCCCGAAAGGGCATCCTTTTTAGTAAGTGAGCGTGTGGTTTTTATATGGTGTATTTTATGAAAAAGCTGGTTGTTGTGGGGATGATGAGTGCTGGCCTGGTGGCATGTGGTGGGGGCGGTGGAGGAGGTTCTTCCAGTAGCGGTAGTGATCCGAATAAACTGGCTACGCCTGCCAGCAATGTGTTAACCATAAAAGGCTCTGGCGTAAATAAACAGGAAGCAATTACGGTTGATAAAAAAGACATTTTTATTACTGCGAAAGGCAATCAGCCAGTAGAAGGGGTGCTTTTTCACCCTAAAGGAAGTAGTGCGGAAGGGTTAGCTCCCGGATGGTTTGGTCATATTGACTTTAGTTATAATTATAAAGCCCAGATTGGCTATCTGGATTTTGGTGATAAAACGAAAGCTTATTTATCCTGTGCAATGGATGCCTGTGTGCAAAATAGTTTCTACGACTTTCAGATAGGTACTCAGCAAACTATCCTGACGTTTAATTTTGACCAGTCACCCAATACCTATAATTATAAAGTAAATGGCAAGGACAGGACTACGCCGGTAAAAGTAAGTGGCAATTTGCAGTTTACCTTTCCTTCCAACTGGCCAATTTTACAAAGCCAGCGTTTTCCAAAAGCTGTTCCGCAGGGGGAGTTTTACTGGGGTGCTTATCCCTATGATGTGTTTGCCTTCCCGGTTAGCGAGAAGAATGCCACCACCAATCAGTGGACTCATACGCTAATGGTGGAGCAAGATGATTCTGACCTGTTTACTTTGAAAGTTACCGAGCTTTCTGCAACAACTTTTAAAGTATCCATGAGTGACGGGTTTGAAACGTATTCGGCTGAGGTGGTTGCTACCAAGTCCCCCTGGCAGGAAAATGACAAGGTGGTTAATCTGACTATCGGTGAGCCACAGCCACAAGGCTATATACTGCCGCTGGAGTTATGGAATGAAGATGGTTCTTCTTCTCAAAACCTTAAAGCCCGTCTGGTTATACCAAAGCCTGTATTGGATTTAACCATAGATGGAAAATCGCCTGACAAGATTCAACTGGAAGGTGGTTATGCCGAGAATGAGAGCAAATACTATCAACTGAGACTAGAACAGCGAGAAGATGGTGCAACCACGTACTCCATCTTGAATATTAATCAGGCGCCGGATGGACATCTGTGGTTGAATTATTTCGGCAACAGGAAGTCTTTACGTTGTGGTGACCCTGACAAAGCCTGTGCAGGTTTAAGTGTGGATGCTGACCAGCATACATATCGTTTTAACAATGTAAAAGCAGGCGAGTTTATTATTCATGGCACGGCGTATATTCCGGGTGTATTGAAGTAAACACAAACAATCATGTCCCTTAGCGCTACTATAGATATTCATTTTGCACTACCTGTACAAGCTGTACAGGTAGTGCAACTGTTTGACCAGCATGGCTGGACATGGCGTGATACAGCAGGGCAGGTATTTTACCTGCCGCTGCATGATGTGGATGAGTATAGCTGGCAGTTGCAGCCCTTCACTGACGAAGATCTATTTTCTCTTATAGGGCTAAAACAGCAGGCTGGGGAAGTAGTTGGCCTGAGCATGTACTGGCAGGATAGTGGGGTTGGTGCTGATTTTGTATTTTTTGCGCCCGACCAGCTAAGCCTGCATCTCATGATTAACCGGCAGCAACTACCCAACTCCCGCATGACTGATTTTAGCTGGTATTTACCACGGATATTGCCTGTACTGGATGCGGCTGGGTACCAGTATAACTATACGATAAGTGAATCTGCATAATATGCTGAATATCATATAAAAATTATAAAAAACAGCTGTAGGTATGGTTTGAGTGCTTTGCCATGCTATTGCTCAACAAGCGCTAATAAAAGGGTGCTATCTTTTTAATAAAACTGAATTTCTTAGCATAAAAATATGAATTTTTTATGACAGTCATCACAATTGATGGCGGCCAATATTTGCTTTGTATATGATCGCCCAAAATATTTTAAAACAGCATCATCAACAGAAAGGAGTCTGTAACTATGCGTTTTCGTGCGCGTTTAATTTCTTTGTTATTACTGGTTATTTTAACCATTACCGCCCTGCTGGCTACCGGCTGGTTTATCTCTACCCAGCTTTTAAAGTCACTGGATGCCGCCTATCAGGAAGGGCAGCAGGTGAGTCATCTGATTGACCAGACCCGTGAGGCGCAGGTGAATTTTCAGCGTCAGGTGCAGGAGTGGAAAAATATTCTGCTGCGCGGGCATGAGCTGAAATTAAAAAACAAGCATATGGAGGGTTTTCAAAAGCGCGAGAAGCAGATGCATGAGGGCTTGCTGGCTGTACGCCAAACCCTGCTGGATTTAAATATGCCGGATGCAGCCAGACAGGCGGCAGACCTGGTGGAAGCGCATGAAACCCTGGGCCGCAAGTATCGTCATGCGCTGTTTTCGCATCCCGACCTAAGCTTTGATGACCAGCAGGCGATTGATGCCATGGTGCGTGGCATGGACCGTCCAACTTCGGCAGGCATTGATACCCTGGTGGAAAGCATCCAGAAAGAAGCTGTTAAACGGTTTGTGGATGAAGCCGCGCAGGTGAAGCAGGCTGCACAACAGCGGCAGAACATCATCTTGCTGGTTGCACTGCTGCTGACGATTAGCCTGATTATCGGCTTAATGGGCCTGCTGCGCTCGTTATTAAAATCACTGGGAGCAGACCCGGAAGATGCCGTGGCCGCCACTTCACGTATTGCCAGTGGTGACTTAACCCAGCAACTGGAGGCACGGCAGCCGGATTCGTTAATTGGGTCGCTGGAGATGATGCAACTGCGCCTGCGCAATATTAACCTGGCCATTGATGCAGTAGCGCAGGATATTAAAAT
>JASLIR010000419.1 GCA_030152125.1 Alkanindiges sp. | reverse complement strand
ATAGTGGTATTCCAGCCGCTGCACGGCGGGCTGCGGTAGCCGTGGAACTTATTCACTGTTATTCGCTGATTCATGATGATTTACCCTGCATGGATGATGATGACCTGCGCCGTGGGCAGCCTACCGTACATATCTTATATGGCGAAGCCAATGCCATGCTGGCGGGAGATGTGCTGCAATCCATGGCTTTTGATGTGCTGACTTCGAACACGTTTGGCGATGAGGCAGCGTCTGATCTGATAACCGCAGCGCAGCAGGTACAGGTGCTCTCCAGGGCGGCCAGTGCCATGGTGGTAGGGCAAACACTGGATATTGCAGCAGAACAAAAGCCGGTTAACCAGCAGGGGCTGGAAACTATTCACCTGAATAAAACCGGCGCACTGATTCAGTCTGCCATTAGCATGGGTGCCTTAAGTGCAGGTATTCAGGCTGATAGCAGCGATTACCAATCATTAGGTATTTTTGGCCGCTGCCTTGGGTTGGCTTTTCAGGTGCAGGATGATGTACTGGATATTACCGCCAGTACTGACCAGCTGGGTAAGCCGGCACAGTCCGATTTAAAACTGCAAAAGGCGACCTATCCCGCGCTGCTGGGTCTGGATGGTGCAAAACAGTATGCGCTAGCGCTGCATGATCAGGCACTCAGCGCGCTACAACAGGTGGAAGGGGATAGCAGTGCCCTGCGTGATCTGGCGTTGTTTCTGCTGAGCCGTAACAGCTAATTGCCCCTATGTGCATACTACGACTAAAGTTGTAGTATGCCTCGTTATATTAAGCTCCGTTTAAGAAAACCATTAAAAACAATAAGCTGCTTTTATATAAAAATAATCATCTGCTGTTTCTGTCAGTTTTTCCAGCCGGTAGCCAAGCTCTTGTACACATTATTGTTTTGTCTGTTTTTTAACTGGTATATGTTTTGCTTAATGGAGATATCTACAATGTCCCATGGGGGTGTGACATGTCTTCTCCACAGCATTTGAAAAAAGTCCTTGGTCCGGTACAGTTATGGGGGATTGCCGTTGGCCTGGTGATCTCGGGGGAGTATTTTGGTTGGAGCTACGGCTGGGCTTCGGCAGGCACGCTGGGTTTTTTACTGGCCACCCTGTTTGTAGCCTTGATGTACACCACCTTTATTTTTAGCTTTACCGAGTTAACGACGGCTATTCCGCATGCCGGTGGGCCATTTGCCTATGCTCGGCGCGCATTTGGTGAAACAGGTGGCTTTATTGCCGGTTTTGCCACCCTGGTAGAGTTTGTATTTGCACCGCCAGCCATTGCACTGGCCATTGGTGCGTATTTGAATGTGCAGTTTCCCGAGGTAAATGCCAAGGCTATTGCGGTGGGTGCTTATTTTGTATTTGTATTTTTAAACTGGATAGGCATGAGCATTGCCGCCATGTTTGAACTGGTAGTAACTGTACTGGCCATTGCCGAGCTGTTAATGTTTATGGGTGTGGTGGCACCGGGCTGGTCGCTAAGCAACTTTGTGGCGCATGGCTGGGCTGGGCAGGACACTTTTAGCACAGCTGCATTGGCAGGTATTATTGCCTCTATTCCATTTGCCATCTGGTTTTTTCTGGCCATTGAAGGCGCAGCCATGGCGGCAGAGGAAGCCAAGGAACCAGCCAAAACCATTCCCAAAGCTTATATTGCCGGTATTCTTACACTGGTAACACTGGCTTTTGGCGTGATGATTATGGCAGCTGGGGTGGGTGACTGGCGTCAGTTTGCCAGTGTAAATGACCCTTTGCCACAGGCCATGAAACTGGTGGTGGGTGGTGACAGTGGCTGGCTGCATTTACTGGTATGGATTGGCCTGTTTGGCCTGGTAGCATCCTTCCACGGTATTATCATGGGTTATTCGCGGCAGATTTTTGCCCTGTCACGTGCCGGTTATCTGCCTTCGTTTCTGGCAAAGCTGAATCCTAAATTTAAAACACCGGGTGCAGCGCTCATTGTGGGTGCCGTGATTGGTATTCTGGCAATTTTTAGTGATAGTGCTATTCAGTTTGGCGGCCTGACGCTGACTGCCACTATTGTTACCTTATCTGTATTTGGTGCCATTGTAATGTACATTATTTCCATGGCCGCCCTGCTTAAACTACGCAAGAGCGAACCTGACTTGCTGCGCCCTTATAAAACGCCGTTTTATCCGGTATTCCCGCTCATAGCACTGGTGTGTGGTGTGCTGTGTCTGGTTACCATGATCTACTTTAACTTCAAACTGTTCCTTGTATTCTTGGTTTTATTTGCATTGGCTTATGCTTACTTCCTGCTGACCAAGGCCAAACGCGTTGCTGCTGTCGCTGACCTGGCACCTGATGTGCAGCCTGCGGAATCAGTATAAAAAGTAATACCAAGGAGTATTGGCATGCCGGCATTTAGTCATATGGTAGGTGGGGAAAAATTTAACTTTGCCTCATTGAAGGAACTAATGGCCAAGGCCAGCCCGGCACGCTCCGGCGATTATCTGGCCGGGGTGGCGGCTGGCAGTGCCGGTGAGCGGGTAGCGGCACAAATGGCGCTAGCCGATGTACCGCTCAAGCACTTTTTGCAGGATGCACTGATTCCCTACGAACAGGACGAAGTCACCCGGCTGATTATGGACACGCATGATGCCATGGCCTTTATGCCGGTGAGCCATTTAACCGTGGGTGGTTTTCGCGACTGGCTGTTGAGCGGGCATGCCAATGAGCTGTCGCTGGCCAAACTGGCGAAAGGCCTAACCCCGGAGATGGTGGCAGCGGTTTCCAAGATCATGCGGGTACAGGACCTGATTCTGGTGGCGAAAAAGGTGCGTGTGGTCACCCAGTTTCGCAATACGATGGGTTTGGCAGGGCGCATGTCCACCCGCTTGCAGCCTAATCATCCCACCGATGAACCAGCGGGGATTTCTGCCAGTATCTTGGATGGCCTGCTGTATGGTAATGGCGATGCCATGATTGGCATTAACCCGGCTACCGACAACATGCAGTCCATATGTACCCTGCTGGAAATGCTGGATGCGATTATCCAGCGCTATGAGATTCCTACTCAGTCCTGCATTTTAACTCATGTCACGTCCTCCATTGCGGCGATTGAGCGTGGCATGCCGCTGGATCTGGTGTTCCAGTCGATTGCCGGGACACAGGCTGCCAACGAGAGCTTTGGCATCAGCCTGCAAATTTTGCAGGAGGGCTACGAGGCTGGTTTAAGCTTAAAGCGCGGTACGGTGGGGCAGAACGTGATGTATTTTGAAACCGGGCAGGGCAGTGCCTTATCTGCCAATGCGCATCACGGGGTGGATCAGCAAACCTGCGAAACCCGTGCCTATGCAGTAGCGCGGCATTTCAATCCCTTTCTGGTGAATACCGTGGTCGGTTTTATCGGCCCGGAGTACCTTTATAACGGAAAGCAGATTATTCGTGCCGGGCTGGAAGATCATTTTTGTGGCAAGCTGCTGGGTGTGCCGATGGGCTGTGATATCTGCTATACCAACCATGCCGAGGCGGATCAGGATGATATGGACATGCTGCTGACCATGCTGGGTAATGCCGGGATTAACTTTATTATGGGTATTCCCGGTTCGGATGACATCATGTTGAATTACCAGACCACCTCCTTCCATGATGCCCTGTATGTACGCCAGTTGCTGGGCTTAAAACCGGCACCAGAGTTTGAAAAGTGGCTGGCCAAAATGGATATCCTGCATCAGCAGGACCATCAGCTATGGCTGGGTGAAGGGATTCCTTCTTCCTTTAAACATGCGCTGACCCGTTTGCATTCCTGATCAGCACAGCAGAGGAGCAGGATGAATGACAAAAATAGTGCTGGATGAACAGCCACCTGTTTTGGCACGGGATGAAGCAGTTGCGTCGGTGTCAGTCAGCAATCCATGGCAGGCTTTACGTCAGTTTACTGCGGCGCGGATCGCACTGGGGCGTGCGGGCACCAGCCTGCCCACCAAAGCCCAGCTGGATTTCCAGTTTGCCCATGCACGGGCACGCGATGCGGTACATTTGCCCTTTAATCATCCACATCTGGCGCAGCAGTTTCAGGCACATGGCTTGTCCACGTTGCTGGTGCATAGCGCGGCGGAAAGCCGTGACATGTATTTGCAGCGGCCCGATTTGGGACGGCGCTTAAATAGCGCATCACAGCAGCTATTGCAGGAATATGCCGAGCGTCATATAGAACCTGTTGAGCTGGCTATTGTGGTGGCGGATGGCTTGTCTGCACTGGCAATAGAACACCATGCCCTGCCGATGGTACTGGAAATAGAGCAGCTATGCCGTGACGCAGGCTGGACAATGTCTCCCGTTGTGCTGGCAGAGCAGTCCCGTGTGGCGCTGGCGGATGAAGTGGGTGAGTTGCTTAAGGCCAAAATGGTGGTGATTTTGATTGGTGAGCGCCCCGGTTTAAGTTCTCCGGATAGCCTGGGCCTGTATTTTACCTGGTCACCGAAAGTAGGGCTGAACGATGCTTACCGCAACTGTATTTCCAATGTGCGACTGGAAGGCCTGAGCTACCAGATGGCAGCGCATCGTCTGGGCTACTTGATGCATGAGGCTTACCGCCGCCAGTTGTCCGGGGTTAATTTAAAGGATGAGGCGCAGGTGCAGCAGATTGAGGGCGCTGACAGTAAACCGCAGCTGAATTTTTTGTTAAAGGATGAATAATATTCAATTTATGCAAAACAAAGCCCGGCATTTGCCGGGCTTTGTGTTTGTGCTAATCAATGCTTATTACTTACCCATTAAGCCGCGAATGGTATTTAGAATATCCGCTGGCAATACAATGGTTTTGCCATTAGGTGACTTGGCCATTTCCTGTAGGGATTTCACATACTGTTCACCCAGCAAATAACTGACAGGTAGTTCTTTTTCACCAATGGCAGAAGTAACCAGTGCAATGGATTCCTGACTGGCACGTGCCAATACTACCTGTGCTTCTGCATCACGGCGTGAGGCTTCCAGACGGCCTTCCGCTTCCAGAATAGCTGCCTGTTTTTCACCATCGGCACGGGTTACGGTAGCACGGCGCTGACGTTCCGCAGCCGCTTGTGCTTCCATGGCTTGCTGCATGGTGGCAGAAGGCTGGATGTCCTGAATCTCAACGTTCTTCAGCATAATGCCCCAGTCGGAGATATCATCAGAAATAGCGGCCTTTAATTTGGCTTTAATATGGTCACGTGAAGACAGTGCATCATCCAGGTCCATTTCACCCACAATCGAGCGCAAGGTGGTTTGAACCATGTTTTGAATGGCCCAGGTATAGTTTTCAATACCATACACGGCTTTTTCCGGGGTAATCAGGTTGATATACGCAACGGCATTCACAATCATCACCGCATTATCTTTGGTGATTACTTCCTGTGAAGGAATATCCAGCACAATGTCCTTGGTGGTTATTTTATAAGCCACATCATCCACAAAAGGAATGATCACCCGTAAACCCGGTTGCAGGGTCTGATGGTATTTACCAAAGCGCTGCACAATCCATTTATAGCCTTGTGGAACAACCCGTACACCTTTGAAAAATACAAACGCAATAAATACAATAGCGGCAAGCAATACATAAAACATGTTGTACTCCATTGATTATTCTAAAAAATATTAAGACGGCTTAAATCTTGTTTACCACAAGTTCATTACCCATAATTTCAGTCACGGCCACACGGTCGCCAACTGCCAATACATCGGTTGAACGTACCCGCCATTCATCAGAACCTAAAATGGGCATGGGAAAACGTATGACTCCCACACGGTCAATGGTAGGGGCTACAGTCACCATGCCGATTTGGCCTAAAATAGCCTCGCGTGGCAAACCGGACATGGTCTTGTTCACCGAGTTAGGCATAATCACTTTAAACCATAAGATGGCGAGCGCAATGGAGCTAAAAAGCCAGATTAACAGTTCGGCTTCAATGCTTAATTGGGGAAATATAAAGGCAATAATGCCTACGATGATGGCAGCGATGCCAAACCAGAGAATGGTAAACGAGGCCAGAAAGATTTCCAGTCCCGCTAAAAACAACCCCAAAACGATCCATTGCCAGGCTTCGAGGTAAAAATCCATCACAATACTCCACATCAGTTTATTTATTCTTTAATTAATCTGATCATACAGGCAACACTTCCCTGTGTGCCATAAAATACAATTTTTCTAACAATAGATTAAGTTGTTATGAATAGCAGCCTTAAAGTTTTGGCGTCGGTGCCGTCTGTTGTGCTCTGGCGGATGCCTTAAAGTTTTTGATGGCTAACTGAATGCTGGCAAGCTGTGCCTGCGCGGCACGCTCACCTTCCAGAATGGTTTTGTGGCGGGCTTCCAGATCCATCACGCCAAGGCTGCCTACATTAGGCTTAATCACCACGTCGGCACCTTTTAACTCCTGATTAATGCTTTGCTGTCCCATAATGTTAATGGTCTGGTCCAGCAAGCCCATCAGGCCGGTGGCTTTGCTGCCATCCGGACGGGCAGAAATATCTACCGCAATAACAATATCGGCACCCATATCGCGTGCGGTGCTAACAGGAATAGGGCTTACCAGGCCGCCATCCACATAGCGCTTGCCAGCAATGGTAGCGGGTACAAACACATTGGGAATGCTACAGGACGCGCGCACGGCCTGTCCGGCGTTACCACGGTTAAAGGCAACCTTCTGGCCATTATCCAACTGGGTGGCTACGGCAGCAAAACGGATCGGGAATTGCTGAATAGGCTTATTGCCGGTCTGGGTATTCACGTAGTCCTGCAACTTCTGGCCGGTAATAAAGCCCTGGGTGCTTAAGGTCAGGTCGCGAATGTCGGATTCTTCCAGCTTAAGCGCCATTTCCTGTAGCTGGAAAGGGGTTTTGCCACTGGCATATACACTGCCTACAAAGCTGCCAGCACTGGTGCCTGTCACAATTTTGGCTTTAATGCCGTGTGATTCCAGTACTTTAATGACGCCAATATGTGCAAAGCCCTT
This sequence comes from Alkanindiges sp., assembly GCA_030152125.1. GTDB lineage: Bacteria > Pseudomonadota > Gammaproteobacteria > Pseudomonadales > Moraxellaceae > JASLIR01. The sequence continues at coordinate 3,898 of JASLIR010000419.1, read as the reverse complement.
TGCACCACCACCACCCAGCGCCAGCGCAATCACTGGTGCGCGGGTTTGTACCACGGGCGTGGGGTTTGTTCCCTGTTTGGTAAAGCCATCGCAGCCAGCCAGCGCAAACGCTGCTGCCACAACCAAAGATGAGTATTTAACACTAGATACAAAGGACATAAGCAGGCTATCAGACTTAAACTATCAGAAATAAAGAAGCGGCGTTCAAAAAACGCCCTATATGATAAGTCAGTCCGGCCTAAACACAAAGCCGCTTTTTGTAGGGCTTATTTGAGTTGCTTTAAGGGGATCGACAGCTGCTCCGGGTTATAAGGCTGAATACCACGGTAGTATTCCAGAATGGCAGGTAAATCCTGCTCATAATTGCCGGTGGGATAGAACAAGCCTTTAAGGTTAATTTGCTGTTTGGCATAGTCAATGGTCACAATCACCAGGGGAATATGCGCAGCAACAGCAATACGGTAAAAGCCGCTTTTCCATTTGGGTGCACTGTTGCGCGTGCCTTCGGGTGACATGGCCATCCAGATTTGATCGCGCTGCTGGTATTCACTTACCACCTGATCAATAAAACCCTCCGGTGAGCTGCGCTTGACCGGAATGACATTTAACCACTTCAAAATTCCCTTAAAAGGTGGCCTGAACAGGTCGTCCTTGGCCATCACAGTAATATTAATGCCTAGGCTCATAATGGCCATAAAACAATACCAGCCATCCATATTGGAGGTGTGTGGTGCTGCAATCACCATGGCTTTGGGAACATCCGGCACTTCACCAGCAATTGTCCAGCCATGGCTAAGCATAATTTTTTGCCATAGCTGATGAGAGAAAGCGTTGCCCCGTTTAGGAACGAGCGGAGGCATGTGCGGTATATTGGCTGTTTGCATGTTGTTTTAAGCACCTACACTTCATATTTAGTCAAGCTTAGGAAACACTGCTTTGGGTTGTCATTGGCAAAAATGACTGATTATGCAGCTCACCGACTTTTTATTGTTCAAACAACAAATTAGGGACTTATAGTAATTATTGCTATGACTGAATGGTTAAAAAAATCATAATTGTTGTTGCAAATGAAAACACTTCTCATTTATTATTCACGCTATGATTTAAGATTACCTTAAAAGGCGGATCAACAAGCCGGGATTGCTTGCTGCTGTTGAATATACTGACAGCAGTATAATGGAATTATATTGCGCGTCATTTAAGCTGTTTGCGTTTCCCCGCATTACCAATGGGTGAGAGTTTTTTCCATGACTGCAATGACTACTGTACACCCAATAACCAATAACCAGCGTGCACTGGTGACGGTAGTGGTGGTTGTGGCAGCACATGCAGCGGTTTTAGCGCTATTGGCCACCATGAAGCCAATCAAGCTGCAGCGTATTGAGCCACCAAAACCCATTGAAGTGAAGTTTGTGCAGTTAGCACCACCTCCGCCTCCACCACCTCCGCCGCCAAAACCCAAGCCTGAGCCTAAGCCCAAAGAGGTGAAGGTGGTGCAGCCTGTGCCTAAACCAAAGCCCAAGCCAAAACCAATTATTGCCACCGCAGCGGTTTCCAGCCATCCGCAGGTTGTTGTTGCTGAGCAGCCTGAGCCACCACCAAAAGTGGATTTAACACCAGAGCCGCCACCGCCGCCGCCTGCGCCAAAACCGGCACCCAAGCCAGAGCCGGTACAGCCAAAGCTGGTTTCAAGCCAGCAGGTAAGCTATATCCGTCAGCCCAAATTTGAATTTGATAACGATGACCTGAAACAAAAGGCACGTAGTATCAAGTTACGCTTAAACGTGGGTGCGGACGGCAAAGTGGACAATGTACAGGTTATCCAGTCCACAGGTTTACCAGCACTGGATGCGCGCCTGCAAAGAGCGTGGCAAAAGGCAATATTTAGTCCTTATAAGGAAAATGGGGTTGCTATTCCAACCTACCAGTTCCAGGAATTTACCTTAGATTTAGTCAATGAATAGGAGTCATGTTCCATGAACTTTGCAGTCTATTGGCAACATGCCGATGCCATCAGTAAAGGGTTGTACTTTATACTTTTACTACTTTCATTAACGACATGGATCGTGTTTGTTTTACGTGTTCTGTCAACACGTCAGGCAAAAGCAACTGCATTTAATGCCTTAAGTGCTTCGGTTGAGCAGCTGAAAAGCCGTTTTGCCGGATTATCTGCCGACCAGCGTAAAACAGTGGCTGAACAGGCACTGCTGCAACAAATGGCCCGTACCCGTGTAGAGCTGGAACGTGGTGTATCCGTACTGGGTACTATTGCTTCCATTGCACCTTTTGTAGGGTTGTTTGGTACGGTATGGGGTATTTTCCATGCGCTGGTTGCCATTGGTAGCAGTGGCCAGGCTGGTTTGGCACAAGTTGCTGCACCCGTAGGTGAGGCACTGATTATGACTGGCTTTGGTTTGGCTGTCGCTATTCCGGCGGTACTGTTTTACAACATTTGCGTGCGTCAGAACCGTATTTTAACGCATGACCTGCATGATAAAGCCCATAGTGTGCTGATTGAAAACCTGTTGCCAAATGCGGTGACCAGTTCTGCCAGCTTAACGAAAGAGACAACCACGACAAACCGTTTGGTTGGAGGTCAGGTATAAGATGGCCTTTAATCTGGGAGAAGAAAACGAACAGGGCATGAATGAGATGAACCTCATTCCCCTGATCGACATCATGTTGGTGCTGATGATTATTTTTTTGGTGACAGCAACAGTGGTTAATCCCGGTGTGCCATTAACCTTGCCTAAAACCAGCGCAGCGCCATTACAAACACCGCCGGAAATTGTGACCATCAATATTGATGACAAGGGCCAAATCAGCTGGAATCAGGATGCGGTGACGCTGGAGGAACTGGTGGTGCGTATGGGTACAGCAGCGCAGCAGCCAAAGAAACCATCCTTACAGCTGCGGGCGGATAAAGACGCCAAGTACGATACGGTAGCACAGGTAATGGCCCGTGCCAGCCGTGCCGGCTTAACCGATCTTGCCTTTATCAGCGAGGCCGAATAACAACTATAAGGAAGCTTGCTTCCCGGTTCTACACTTTAAGCCTCTTTGCTCTCCAGAGAGGCTTTTTTTATGGCTGAATTAAATTGCCAGGGCACTACTTAGGACAGATACCAGCGTTCTACCCCCACCTGATGCAATGTAAAGCGTTCTAAGGGGTCTGGGCGCCAGTACTCGTACTCTGCCGTGGCGCGCAGCAAAAAGTCCAGCAGCGTCCAGTGGCGGCGTAATACGCGACGCAGGCGGTGAGGCAGTACCGGATGGAACATGCCAATGCGGTCAAACAGCTGGCGCGGATTTTTGCGCAGCCATAACCAGGAGCCCATTTCCAGGGTAAAGGGCAGCAGCACGGCACCATCGTCCTGCCGCGACATATCATACATATAGTCCCATAAGTCGCCATGCGTGGTGTATTGCACGCTTTGCGGTTCAATCACGTAAAAATCGTGCATAGGATAGTTCTGGTTAAACATGTCACACAGTGCCACGGCTTCGGCCAGATGCGGTGGGGGCAGCCGGTGGGCGGCATAAGGAAACCACAGGCGGTCTTTCATGCCAAAGCCGGAGTGAAAGTCAGTCACCAGTACAAAAGAGGCGCGTGCACGCAGCTCAGTCACGCTTTGAATGAGTGCCTTGCTTTCCGGGGCCAGCTCCGTACCGCGAAACCACGCCATATGGCGTGTGAGCTGCTGGCCGGCCAAAGGCCAGATATGCAGGCCACGGGCATTGACCGGGGCATTACGCATCAGGTCAATCCCCTGCGAGGTAGCTCGCGTACCACGGTGCAGGCCGGTAATATTCACCATGGGCGTCATGATGATGCGCACCTTGCCAAGCAGGTGGTGCAGGGTAGAGTCCCATGCCAGGCGGGCAACCAGATGCTCCA
>JASLIR010000402.1 GCA_030152125.1 Alkanindiges sp. | reverse complement strand
GGCCCCTTCTAAACAGGCACAGTCTTTCGTCTTGCGCTCGGGTATGAGCAGCACTGCTGCGCAAGACGAAGCAAAGCGAAGTACGATGCCTTACTGGACCCTCGCTCATGCTGGAACTCAAACATTTAAAAACCTTGCAGGCCCTGCGTGACCACGGTTCCATGGCAGCCGCTTCGGAGCATTTGCATGTTACCCCTTCTGCGCTGTCGCACCAGTTGCGGGAGCTGGAAGGCTATCTGGGCTTAAGCCTGCTAAGCCGTAAAACCCGTCCCTTGCAGTTTTCTCCGGCTGGCAGCAAATTGCTGGAACTAGCAGACCGTATTTTGCCGCTCATCAATATGACCCGGGCAGAACTCACCCGCATTGCCCACGGCCAGACCGGACGCTTATTGCTGGCATCGGAATGTCATAGCTGTTTTGACTGGCTGATGCCGGTGCTAAACCGTTACCGGCAGGATTTCCCCGATGTGGACCTGGATTTTGCCAATGGCTTTGACCCACACCCGCACCAGCAACTGGCTGATGGGGACATTGACGTGTTAATTACCGCCGACAAGCTGGAATTAGGCACGCTGGCTTACCAGCCGGTGTTTGAGTACGAATCCCGGCTGGTACTGTCTCCACAGCACCCCTTGGTGCACAAGCAGGACCTGAGCGCTGTGGATGTGGCCAGCCAAACCCTGATTGCCTATCCGGTTGAACCGGAACGGCTGGATGTCATCGCCGGTTTTCTGGGCCCGCAAAATCTACAGCCAGCGCATATCCGCACCACCGAACTCACCCCCATGCTGATCCAGCTGGTTGCCAGTGGCCGTGGGGTAGCAGCATTACCGGACTGGGTAGTAAAAGACTACGAGCAAAAAGGCTGGGTGGTCAGCCGGCAATTCCCGATTAACCATGACAAGGGCTTAAGGCGCACGCTGTATGCCGCTTACCGGGCAGAAGATGTACAGCATGCCTTTATTGAGGGCTTTCTGGATCAGCTGCGGTTGTTTTCAAGGCAGCGCCAGTAGCCAGTTGCAACATGGCGGGATCACGCTTTTATTTTTATGTAGCACTACCCGATACAACAAGATACAACAATTCGTAGTGAATGAGCCACAACGGCTATTGCACGTATCACGTAAATTTAAAGCTGGCATATATACTTATATACAGCGCGTAGCTTAAGCCTGCATGGGGCGTGACGATGAAAAAAGACTCAGGACGCCTCTCTTTTACACAGCGCGCCATGCAGCATGTTCCGGTAGTCAGCACCCTAAAAAATTATTCAAAGCCCTTATTGCTGGCGGATTTTAGTGCCGGCCTGGTATTAACCGCCATGCTCATTCCGGTGGGCATGAGCTATGCCGAAGCATCCGGCCTGCCTGCCATTTATGGCCTATACAGCACCATTATTCCCCTGCTGATTTATGCCCTGTTTGGGCCCAGCCGGATTCTTATTTTAGGGCCGGACTCTGCCCTTACCGGCCTGATGGCCAGTGCCATTTTAATTGTATCCGTTAAAGCGCCCGAACAGGCCATTGCCGTTGCCAGTATGCTGGCCATCATGGTGGGCGGCCTGTGCCTGCTGGCTGGCATCCTTAAACTGGGTTTTATCACCGAACTGCTATCCACCCCCATCCGCTATGGCTATTTAAATGGCATTGCCTTAACGGTACTGGCGGGGCAATTGCCCAAGTTATGCGGCATTGATGCAGCAGGCAAGAATCTGCTGCAGGAAGTATGGCTTTTTTTAAAGGCTATCCTGCAGGGTCAGGCCAGCCTGGCAACCACCGCAGTTGGTGTGGGCTGCCTGATACTGATTGCGCTGATAAACCGCTATTTCCCGCGCTGGCCAGCCATTTTAATCGCCATGCTAGCAGCAACGGCGGTGGTCAGCATTTATCATTTGTATTACCCCAATAGCATTGCCGTAATCGGACGTTTACCGCAAGGCTTGGCAGCATTTAAATTTCCCGGCCTGTCACTGGCAGAAATAAAAGCACTCGTTCCCAGTGCCATCGCCATTGCATTAGTTGCCTTTGCCGACATGAGTGTATTGTCCCGCACCTATGCGCATAAACTGGGCGATACCCCTAAACCCAATCAGGAACTTGTGGCCCTAGGGCTGGCCAATATCGGCACCGGCCTGTTCCAGGGCTTTGCCGTTAGCAGTAGCGCATCGCGTACCCCGGTGGCAGAGGCCGCCGGGGCCAAAACCCAAATAACCGGGGTGGTGGGTGCCGTATGTATTATCGCGGTGCTTTACCTTGCCCCCGACTTGCTACAACAGGTGCCACGCACGGTGCTGGCCGCGATTGTTATCGCGGCCTGCTTTGCCCTGATTGAAATTCGCGAGTTAAAACGACTGTATAAAATCCGCCGCAGTGAATTCTGGCTATGCATCATCTGCTTTATGGGTGTTGCCTTTATTAATGTGGTACAGGGCATTTTTATTGCAGTGGCCGTGGCTATCGTTGCTTTTGTCTGGCGTGCCTGGCGGCCTTACGATGCCATATTGGGCCGGGTGGATGGCCTGAAGGGTTATCACGATATCAGCCGGCATCCCGAAGCAAAACAGATTCCGGGGCTGATTATTTTCCGCTGGGATGCGCCATTATTTTTTGCCAATCAGGAAATTTTCCGCCGTCATATCCAGCAGGCCATTAGCACAGCAAATACCCCAGCCCACTGGGTGCTGCTTGCTTCCGAACCCATCACCGATATTGACGTCACCGCAGCAGATATGCTGCAGGAACTTGAGGCCAGTTTAAGTAAACAGAATATTCGCCTGTGCTTTGCCGAAATGAAAGGTCCGGCTAAAGACCGACTGAGGGATTATGGCCTGATGGCTGCCTGGGGTACCGAACGCTTTTTCCCGACCATCGGCAAGGCAGTGGATGCCTATGTTGCAGACAGTAAGGTGAAATGGGTGGACTGGGAGGATTAAGTTCCAGAGCTACATACAACCTTTTGGCTGATATCAGGAATAGCGCTCCACATGCACCTTGCTTACACAATCTTGTGCCCGCGCCAGCAATAAAGTCTGTTCCCGGCTATTTTGGGTCAGTGCTGCGGCCCGCTCAAACTCCTGCTGGGCCTCGGCATAACGTTCCAGTTTAAACAGGAAATCACCGCGTACACTGGGCAACAGGTGATAATTGCTTAAGCTGGCTTCATCCAGCAGCTCATCCACAGCCAACAGCCCTTGGGCAGGGCCAAAAGCCATGCTGATTGCTACTGCACGGTTTAAGGCCACCACGGGGGAAGGCATTAAAGCCAGCAGGGCGTCATACAGCACACTAATGCGTTGCCAGTCTGTCAGCTCTGCCCGGTATGCCCGCGCATGGCAACTGGCAATGGCTGCCTGTAAGGCATACGGCCCATAGCCCTTACCCAGTGCTTCCACACGTTTTAAAGCAGCAAGGCCGCGCTGGATCAATACATGGTCCCAGCGGCTACGGTCCTGCTCCAGCAGTAATATTGGTGCACCCTTTGCATCAATACGGGCATGAAACCGCGATGCCTGAATTTCCATCAGTGCTACCAGCCCATGTACTTCCGGCTCCTGCGGCATTAGCCCGGCAAGGATACGCCCCAGCCTTAAGGCTTCCTCACACAACGCAGGCCGCATCCAGTCGGTGCCTGCCGTGGCCGCATAACCCTCATTAAAAATCAGGTACAGTACCGACAGTACCGAAGCCAAACGACCATGCAGTTCCTCCCTGGCTGGCAATTCAAACGGCACACAGGCTTCTTTTAAAATTCGCTTGGCCCGCACAATACGCTGGGCGATGGTGGCCTCAGCCACTAAAAATGAGCGGGAAATTTCCATGGTCGTTAGACCACCCAGCAAGCGCAGGGTTAGCGCCACTTGCGCATCTGCAGTCAGTACCGGGTGGCAGGCAATAAAAATCAGCCGTAACAGGTCATCATCAATCGTGGCCTGACTGTCATCCATCTCATCCAGCAATACAGATGAATCACTGTCATCCAGTAGGCGCTGCTGCTCGGCTTCCAGTTCCTGCCCAATTTCTTCGTGCTTGCGCTGCATCATCTGCTGCTTGCGCAAATAATCCAGCGCACGCCGTTTGGCCACCGTCATCAGCCAGGCAACTGGCTGATCCGGCATGCCTTCCTGCGGCCAGCACTCTAGCGCTGCGACCAGTGCATCCTGCGCAAACTCCTCCGCCAGGCCAACATCACGCAACATGCGGCTAAGCACGGCAATAATTTTGGCAGACTCAATGCGCCAGATGGCATCAATCGCAGGGCGGATATCACTCATGAATGGGCCAGCTCCGCCCCATCCAGCCCTTCACAGAGCTTTTGCACATCTTCCGGGAAGTCTGACAACTCAAATATCTGGCGTACTTCAATGATTTCATTCGGGCTACCGGGGCAGCGCTTGGCCCACTCGATGGCCTCCGCTTTCGATTTCACCTGAATAATCCAGTAGCCGCCAAGTGCCTCTTTCGCTTCGGCAAAAGGCCCATCGCTAACTACCGCTTTGCCACTGGCAAAAGAAACCCGCACCCCGGCAGAAGGTGGAAGCAATCCATCCAGTGCCAGCAACACACCGGCTTTTTGCAGGGATTCGTTGTATTCCATCATTTTTGCTACCGCTTCGGCATCCGGGATAGTGCCTTCGGTAGCAGTTTCATATCCCTGTGGGATCATCAGCATCATAAATCGCATGGTTGTTACTCCTAAAGCGTTAAATCAATTTAATATCAATTAGCTATAAAATTACTGTCTGGTATAACTTACTGCTCGGCGCGGGCCTTAATGCTGGCCAGGCCACTTTCAAAGTCCTTGCCCACCATCTTGTCCATGCTGCAAAAAACCTGCATCAGCTTGGCGATATAAGGGTTTGGCCCGTACATGCGCCAGGTCAGCGTGGTGCTGTCAGCGTTAGGCACCAGCGTGAATTCCGCTGTGTTATGCGCTTCAAAAGGCTTTAGGAAATCCAGCTTGATCAGAATCTTGCTGGAAGGTATTGCGCTGGTAATTTCCATCCGGCCGGAGCCGACCTTGTCATTGCCAGCCCATTCATAAATGGCACCTTCACCCTGTGCCGCGCCGCTGTAAGTGCGCTTCAGGGCGGGGTCAAGCTTTTCCCACGGTGACCATGTAGTCCAGTGGTGAAAATCGTTGATCAAGGCAAACACCTTTTCCGGGGGTGCCTTAATAGCAATGCTACGCTGCACACTAAAACTGTCCGGACGAGTGGCGGCATAAAGCAGGATGCCCACCAGCAGAACTACCACCACAAGTGCAATTATTTTAAACATGACGATACTCCAAAGTCAGACGCCGGAAGGCTGATAGGCATGGGTGGCGGCAACCCCGTCCAGCCCAACCACAGGCAGTACCGAAATAGTTGCCTGGTTCATCACGGGAAAAGGGTAGCTTTTTGCCCATGCTATGGCGGCATCACGCGATGGCACCTGAAGCAGCCAGTAGCCCGCAATCAGCTCCTTGCTTTCACTAAAGGGGCCATCAATAATGCTGGATTTACCCGACTTAAATTTCACCCTGCTGCCTTCGGCACTTAAATGCAGGCCATGTCCCGCCAGCATAATGCCCGCTTCCACACTTTCAATATTGTGCCGTTGCATGGCATCCAGCACTGCCTGATCCGGGGCTACAGCAGGCACTGGTATCGGCTCCTCATGAATCACCACCATAAAATGCTGCTGGTGTTCATAAGAATCAGCCTGCTGCCCTGCAAGTGGTGCCGGAATACTGCCGCTCACGCAACTTACCCCACCCGGACAACCGGTGGCCCGTACCTCTATCAGGCTGTCTGCCGCTGTAGCTGGCCATTGCTGCGCCCATGCCACCGCTGCAGCACTATCCGGCACATCAATCAGCATAAAGCTGCTGATATCTGCGGCGGACAGGCCCTGTGCTGCATCAGTAACCACAGGTGCACTACCCCTGCTGAGATGGATACGTGCAACCGGGCGATCCTGCTGCAACTGGCTTCCAGTGAGCATGGCATCGGAATGCAAAACCACCGGGTCAGTTTGCATCATGCTTTTAATCAGTGCCGCCTGCGCCGCCATGGCCTGCGGCGTTGGGTCATACAACTGGTGAATAATCAGGAATTGCATCATGTACTCCACATGGTAAACGCAGGGCGATAGCACGCATGCCTGCAATCAATATCAGCCTGCGTCACCACAACCACCACCGGGCTGCTGTTTCATGGCTTCCAGAATTTCTTCTGATGTCAGGTCGTGTTTATGGGTTGCCAGCGACCAGTTATGTCCAAAGGGGTCAACCAGCACACCATAACGGTCACCCCAGAACATATCGGCTACCGGCATTTTCACTGTGGCACCGGCATCCACGGCCTGGGCAAAAGCGCTATCCACATCGGTTACATACAGATGGATAGTCACCGGGGAACCGCCTACCGTTTTAGGTCCCAGTACGCCCCAGTCAAGATACTCATCATTCAGCATCACCACAGAATCACCTATTTGCACCATGGCATGCATCAGCTTGCCGCCCGGGTCGGCCAGGCGTGCCAGTTCCACGGCATTAAAGGCTTTTTTATAAAACTCGATAGCATCCGCTGCACCGGCACATACCAGATGCGGGGTAATACTATGCATTCCTTCGGGAATGGGTTTGACAGTAGACATGATCCTTGCTCCTTTATCACTTTCATTATTGAAACGGTTTTTATGAGCTTAAGCCTGTAGTGGCTACACGCCAGTGACTGAATAAAACCAGCCAGCTGTTTAGCTCTTAACACTATGACGAAGGAAGGTAGCTATTTTCGACACGAAATTTGAAAATTTTTGAAAAAACTTATCTTTTAATTCTTGTTGAGGATTTTTCTGTTTAGCAATTCATTCGTAGGCTGGGCTTTAGCCCAGCTTCTGGCTAAAAGAATAAGCTGGGCCAAGGCCCAGCCTACGATATTACAAAGCTCAATATATGGCAGCTCATTGATGATTAACGCTGTTCCAGCTCGCGAATCAAACGCTGCATCTTCTGCTGGCGCCCCAAATGCCAGTCACTCAGCATATTGACCGCACCACGCAGCATGGAAAATGGAATCCAGCGTGCCGGGGCAATAATACGCGGCTGGCGCGAAATTAAGCCCTTAACCACCGCATCAGCAATTTCTTCCGGCTGAACCGGACGGCGTAAGGGTGCCGGAAAACCCAGTTCAATCAGTTTGGTGGCAATATCATGGCCACCAAAGGCAATTTTGGCAATCGGGGTTTCCACCCAGCCCGGATACAGTACCGCAGCAGTAGCACCCGTGCCAGCCAGCTCAGCCCGCAGGGAACGGGTCAGCATTTCTAACGCCGCCTTGGAGGCCGCATACGGTGCATTCACCATACCATTCATAAAGGCATAAATGGATGAGGTGAACAGAATCT
>JASLIR010000377.1 GCA_030152125.1 Alkanindiges sp. | reverse complement strand
CTGGCATAACAGCCTAGGCTATAAAAAACGAGGCCGAGGGCCTTGTTTTTTATAGCCTAGGCTGTTATGCCAGTAAGCACGATGCTGGCTTGTTTAATGAACAGTGCAGTCAGGTAAAGCCCAATACCAAATACACTATGGTTAAGCAGGCTTTTCAGGCAGTTTTTTAGCGGTGTGGCTGTTTTGCGGGAAGCAATGCCAGCACCCATGGCGGGTTGCATGATCAGTAAAGGAGCTACCACGGTTGCCATGCCTGTTAATAGTGCAGGTAACAGGCTGGGCTGCCGTAGCCAAATTGGGCCTGTTATACTTATTAATAGAAATGCGAATAAAATTCCGATTATATAGTGGCTAAACCAGCCCAGTACCAGTTCGCCCCTAATAGGCTGGGCAGTTGCCATCCCCTGATGAAACCACTGACCACGGAGAATATGGCCTACCCAGCGTCCCAGAAAAGCAAAGTTCAAACCGGGAATGCCCACCTTTTGTAATAGCAAAAGCCATACATCCATGATGGCAGTAGCGCCGAGCCCTAGCAGCATGATAATTGGCATGGTAATTAACAGATTGTTCATAGGTCCTCCGCTGAAACAGGCCCGTGTACCTGTGACACATAGCATGCAACTTCAAGCCGGGTTGAGGTCAAGTATTTTGATAAAAAACAAATGCGAATGTTGGTGTATAGGGTCAAGTATCAATAAAAAATTCACTTGAATCAGGTGTTTGCTATCTGCTATGAATGGCCTAACTACAATAAAGAAGAGCCATCATGCTAGAAAAAACTGCTGTTCCGACAATCTATGTTATTCCTGCTGTGAGTAATGCAGCAGCAGGTAAAGTGGTATGGTCACCGGTGAAATCGCTGTGGGTGACCAGTATGTATCTGGCTGCCATGATTGGTGGCTATCTCACTGCATCACTGGAAAATTTTCTGGTGTTTCTGTTTGCCTCTGCTGTAACTCTGTGTCTGGGACATTCGCTGGGCATGCACCGCCGGCTGATTCATCAAAGCTATGAATGTCCTAAATGGATGGAATACCTGTTTGTACATTTTGGCGTGCTTGTGGGCTTGGCGGGGCCATTTGGCATGGTTCGCACACATGATACCCGTGACTGGGCGCAACGGCAGCCGGCATGTCATCCCTATTTTTCGCATGGCAGCTCTTTTTTAAAAGATGGCTTTTGGCAGTTGCATTGTGATGTTGAACTGGAACACCCGCCACAGTTTATCCCGGAATCCATACTGCAGGACCGGGTGTACCGGTTTATGGAAAAAACCTGGATGTTGCAGCAATTGCCACTGGCCTTGCTGTTATGGGCGCTGGGTGGCTGGCAGTGGGTTATCTGGGGCAGTTGCATGCGTATTGCGGTATCTGTAACCGGGCACTGGCTGATCGGCTATTTTGCGCATAATCACGGGCATCGTTCCTGGCATGTGCAGGGTGCGGCGGTGCAGGGCTATAACGTCAAGTTTTGTGGCCTGATTACGATGGGCGAATGCTGGCATAACAACCATCATGCCTTTCCCGGTTCGGCCAAACTGGGGCTGGAGCAAGGGCAGGTTGATCCTGGCTGGTGGGTGCTATGGACCCTCAGTAAACTTGGGCTGGTATGGAATATCCGGCTGCCGCAGCATCTGGGGCAGCGGCTGGAGTTAATGCCGCTCAATGAGCCCGTGAGATAGTGCCAGCCCTGCTATTTAGCAGCCCATTGCCAGTAGGCTGTCTGTGTTATTTTCTAAAAGGCCATACAAGCTGTTGCATATAGCGTTTGGGCATGTTGCTGTTAAGGCCAACCTCATGTGGCTTAATTTTATCTGCCCCGGCATGGTAACTGCCGAACATATGGTCCCAGATTAGCCAGAACTCGCCTAGATTCTTTTTGCCATAACCGCGTTTGTGGTGCCAGCGATGTGCTTCCGCACTGGCTATCAGGTGCCGCAGTGGCCCGAGCGTGTAGTCCAGATTAGCATGCTGGAGGGCCAGATGAATGGCAACCACGGTTAGCCAGCAGCCTGTCAGTATTGCTGGCGCACCCAGAAGCACAAGCAGCACAATGCCGGGTGCAGCAAGTACAATGGCACTTAAGGGATGGCGGCGCTCGCCATTCAGCCAGTAAAGCCGTTCCGAACTATGATGCAGGGCATGCAGCTTCCATAAAAATGGCTGCTGGTGGCTTAACCTGTGCATCAGCCATAATCCAAAATCAATCATCAGCCCTGCCAGCACTAGCTGTAACCACACTGGCCAGCTATCTGGCCACAGGGAGGGGAGTGGTATCCATAACCGGGTGAGGGTGATGAGTTCAGCAGTCAGGAAAATAAGACTGACGCTAAACAGGGCATGCATTATGTCGGCCACGGTGTCCTGATGGTCATGCAGCCAGTCGGCCTGATAGGGCTGAATACGTTCCAGCAGGGCCACCAGCAACATGACCAGCGCTGTAATCAATGGCGCACAGGGCCAGTAAGGCAGTTTACCATAGGCGATCAGCAGCACGGCAATACTGCCAAGGCCAAACAGGAGTGGATAACTCCCCCAGCGAATAAGTGTGTAGCGTGTGCGTTGCATAGCGGCATTCCTGAAAAAAACCTGTGCTTGCACTATGCGCCGCTGCGTTACGCTGGGCTTGAACAAAACAGCTAGCTTGCTGGTAAAGCTGCCATTAATTCTATGTGGTTAATACCCTGCAGGTCGGATGGGCGCACCCCAAACATTTGCATGCAGGTACGGCTGAAATGGGCATGATCGGCAAAGCGGGCCTGATGGGCAATATCCGTCAGGTGTGGCTGTTGCAGATATTGCAGGCTGCAAATTAAACGCAGCCATTTGCGATAGGTGCGCAGAGGAATGCCGGTATGCTGGGCAAACCAGTGGGAAAACCGGCTTTCTGATAAATGCACCAGTGCCGCCAGCTTTTGCCGGTCCGGTATATCTGCCTGTAAGGCACTCTGATACAGGTGCTGCAATACCAGTTGTAGCTGGGCGGGTGGTGTTGCTATCGGGCTGCTGTTATCCAGTTGGCTTATCACCTGTTGCAGGGCGGCCTGAGCGCTATTGGCCGCTTGAAAGCTCTGCTGTAGCAGCCGGGTTAAATCATCAGGTAGTTGATATACGGTATCCTGTTGCCCAAAACGCGATAGCAACAGGCTGGACAAAGGATGCGTCGTATCCAGATAAACAGAGCAACAGTGTTGTGGTGGCAACTGGTGCCGGATTCCGGCAGGAATAAACATGCCAGGGGCAAGGTGTGGCTGGTTATGGCAGATTACTTTAACCGGATGAGTATCTATACTGAAACTCAGTTGATGTGCCAGATGCTGGTGCGGGTGATTA
>JASLIR010000309.1 GCA_030152125.1 Alkanindiges sp. | reverse complement strand
GTTTAGTATTAATCCAAAGAATGGTCAGGTATCCGTTCTGGCTGAATTACTAACTACTTTGGAAGATATTTACGGCATCTGCTTATTTAAGGATAAGCAGGGTGAACTGTATGCTTTTCCCAACAGCAAGGATGGCACTTTTATCCAGTATCACCTTTCTGTAGCACAGAACAGGAATGGACAACCCTTGCAGGCCCGTGAAGTACGCCGCTTTAGCGTAAAAACCCAGCCGGAAGCCTGCGTGGCGGATGATGCCAGCCAGCGTCTGTTTGTGGGCGAGGAAGACCATGCGGTATGGGCACTGGATGCGCGTGCTGACGTTAAGCCTGTGCTGGAAAAAGTGATTGCCGTAGGTGATGCGGGTGACTGGGTACATGACGATATTGAAGGCGTTGGTTTTTATCGTGGTCACACACACAACATCCAGCACAACGCCAGGCACAACTATCTGGTGATTTCCAGCCAGGGCAATAACAGCTTTGTGGTGGTGGATGCTGAAGCACCGTATCAGGTACGCGGGGCATTCCGTATTGGCCTGAATATTGATAAAGGCTTTGATGCCGTGTCGGAAACCGATGGCCTTGCAGTTAGTTCTGCCAATCTGGGTGGGGCGTGGCAACAGGGTTTACTGGTGGTTCAGGATGGCCGCAAGCGCATGCCGGAAGGTAACCAGAACTACAAATATGTATCGTGGGCGGCCATTGCTAGGGCTTTAAATTTGCCTGAATAAACAAGTGTTAGCATGCGTGGCTTAATGAAGTGCACTGCTGAGCGCCTTCATCAGGCCGCAACCTGATAATGATATAAGGCCTATACGTGCATTGTAATGACAATGTATGCATAAAGCCTGCCTTTGCGGCAAGTAATTTGTGGAGCCTAACATGCAAAGCATGCCAGAGATGTCTATTTTAGATTTGGTCAGTAATGCCAGTGTGGTGGTACAAGCGGTGATGCTGCTGTTGCTGCTGGCATCGGTTTTCAGCTGGTATGTGATTGTGCAGCGACATTTGCTGCTGGCACAGCAGGAAAAGCTGTTTAACCGTTTTGTGAAAAGTTTCCGGGCCAGTGCACAGCCGGAGCAACTTTATCCGGCTACAGAAACAGTTCAGGCCGGGGTGCTTAACCTGTTTAACCATGGTGTGGAAGAGTACCAGCAGTTTGCGCAGGATCAAACGCTGCCCGCCAGCGAAGTGATGGATGCCGTGGAACGCCGCCTGTTATCCAGCATTGCTGAGGAAGAGGAAAAGCTGGAGCAGCATTTGTCTTTTCTGGCCACCGTTGGCTCGGTAAGTCCGTATATTGGCCTGTTTGGTACGGTATGGGGCATCATGAATTCCTTTATCGGTTTATCGCAAGTACAGCAGGCTACCTTAAATACCGTAGCACCCGGTATTGCTGAGGCCCTGATTGCAACTGCTATTGGCCTGTTTGCAGCCATTCCTGCGGTGATTGCCTATAACCGCCTGAGCAGCCGCGCTGAAAAAATGTCGGCACGCTATTACAGCTTTGCCAATGAGTTGCAAACCCGCCTGTACCGCCGCTTAAGCCAGCGCCAGAATGTGTCTGCCTAAAGGTGAGTAGTGATGATTAAGCCGCCGAAAAAGCACCGCCTGAATGCCGAAATGAACGTAGTGCCCTATATTGATGTGATGCTGGTGTTGCTGGTGATATTTATGGTCACTGCACCCATGCTGACCCAGGGTATAAAAATTGACCTGCCCAATGTGGATGCCGATGTGATGAGTGCTGCGCGTCAGCATCGCATCGTTACCTTGTCCATTAAGGCAGATGGCAGTTATTACTGGAATGTTGGCAGTGAAATAGATACCAGCAATGTCAGTGACCGTGCGGTGGATTTGAACCAGTTACAGCACAAGCTTAGCCAACTGGTTAAGCAGTCGCCCGGTTTGCAGGTGTACGTGCGGTCATATGAACAGGCAAATTATGCACTAATCGCCAGGGCGATTGCTGCCGAGCAGCATAGTGGGGTTACTAACCTGGGGTTGGTGACCGAGGAGCAACCCTGATGACAGCACTAAGCCGCTTGCCATACCGTCTGCTAAATCAGCCGCAACAGGTGGTGGCAATTGCTGCAACCCTGTTATTACATGCGCTGTTAATTGCTTATTTATTGCAGCAGCAATTTGATAACCCGCCGCCAGAACCGAAGGTGCGTAGCATACAAATGCGCTTTGTTACTTTGCCGGCAGCACAAAAAGCACCAGCTCCTGTGGTTAAGCCGGAGCCAAAGCCAGCCATAAAACAACAAGTAGTAGTACAACAGGCAACCGTAAAACCGCCACAGGAAGCCCCGCTAGCAAAGCCCCCACAAGCAAAACCAGTCACTAAAACAGCTACGCCTGTTGCTGTGGCTACAAAAGCGGATAAAGCAACACCGGCAGACGTAAGCCAGTCGGTAAATCATAAAGCTGTGGCAACCCCTTCCAGTAGCAACAATGCTGCAACTGATAACAAAGTGGTGATGACGGAGAGCAAGGCGGAAAAATCGGGTGCTGGTAAACCGGCTGAAACAGAGCCAAAAGTACAAGCGCCGCAGGCAGTAAGCGAACCAGCTTTTGATGTAAAAAACTATTTGCCAGTGTCTAAACAGGCACCGGATTATCCGGCACGGGCGATGGATCAGGGTTTACAGGGCGACTGTACCGTTAGTTATAGTGTAAACACCCAAGGACGGGTGGAAAACCCGCAGGCAGAAGCGGACTGCCATCCTTTATTTATTCGCCCCGCCATTAATGCGGCGAAAAACTTTCAATACCAGCCCAGAATCGTCAATGGACAGGCTGTTGCCGTGCCAAAAGTGCGCAACACCTTTCAGTTCCGCATAGCCGGGCGTTAGAACAAAGCGCCCTTAGGCTTGCTTATAATATAGTAAAAC
>JASLIR010000259.1 GCA_030152125.1 Alkanindiges sp. | reverse complement strand
ATCGGTTTAAAAATAAACAGAAAAAAGATAAATAGGCTGGCTTTGTGGCTGGATTCGGTTAGTCTAGGAATCATCAGTTATCTAACGGATTGCCTACAACTTTAAATGCAGGCACCCTCCGTTTAATTTCTATTGCTTAAGGATTTGGATGTGGCTTGGCAGGCAAGTTTGCAGTTGGGCTTTGTGGTGCAGGGGCAACGCACGGTATTAAAGCACCGCAAGCACCACGGCCCACTGCGGGTACAAAAAGCCCTGTGGCCGGAGCCTACTGGTGTATGCCATGTGATTCTAGTGCATCCGCCGGCCGGCATTGCCGGTGGTGATGAACTGTCCATTCAGGTTGAACTGGCCGAAGGCAGCCATGCACTGTTAACTACGCCGGGAGCGGGTAAGTGGTATGGCAGTGCCGGGCAAACAGCACGCCAGCACATCAGCTTAAACGTTGCGGATAATGCCCTGCTGGAATGGTTACCGCAGGAAGCAATGCTATTTAATCAGGCCATTGCCGATAGCCAGACCAGTATTCATTTAAGCGAGAGTGCTGCCTTTATCGGCTGGGACATGCTGGTGATTGGCCGCCAGTCTCGACAGGAAAAGTTTTTACAGGGCAAGTACCATAACCAGTTAAATATTTATCAGAATCAGCAGCTCATCTTTCAGGATCAGTTATATATTGAAGGGGATGACCTGTGGCTAAGCTCGCCTTTGGGTATGCATGGCCATGCGGTGATGGGTGCCCTGTATCTGGTGCCACCGCAGGCACAACGGCAGGAAGATGTGCTGGATGCGCAGATTGACCTGATGCGTGAACTGGTCATGCGTATGCAAATGCCGCTGCGTATGACGCGGCTGGGCTATACCATTGTGGCACGTTATGTGGGTGATGATGCCAGACAGTGTATTGATGGGTTTGCAGGATTGCGTGCCAGGTGCCGCAAGTTGTGGTTTGGGCTGGACGAGGAATTGCCAAGGATTTGGCGTACATAATAGGACAACGGGCAAGAGGGATTATGAAACTGCTGTTAAAACATGTGTGTGCATATACACTGCTGTTAGGGTTGTTGTTGCCTGTAGCGCAGGCCAGTTCATCCAAAACGCAACAGAAAGTTGAGGATAGTGAGCAAGCCGAACAGTTAAGTGATAAGCAGATTGTCAGGAAAGTTAAGCGCAACCAGCAGTGGCAGGCACAACAGGATAAATGCCCGGCAGAACTTGCGCCTGCCAAGCGGGTTAAATTTGGCAGGAAAGAATCCCGCATGGATACAGATGCTGCCACTAACCTGAATACGCATTACCAAAACTGTATCAATGAGAATAAGGGTTATGCCTGTTATAACCTGGCGCTGGGTTTGCAAACCCTAAAGTTTGATGATGAAGCTGAAGTGATGTTTCAGCAGGCTTGCCGTTTAGGGGTTGCCTCCGGGTGTACCAACCGTGCTGCCGGTATGTTGTCCGCACGCCCGCAAAACAAACGTGTGATGCGCTGTGCCACCAAATCCTTTGCCAAGTCCTGTGACTGGAAAGACCCATGGGGCTGCACCATGTATGCCGGGCAACTGGTGGCTGGCGAGGGAGTAAAAAAGGATAACCGGAAAGCACTGAGCGTGATGAAAAACTCCTGCCTGAGTGGCCAGGATGATCCGGCTTGTCAAGCTGCACAGCGCATTAAGCAATATGTTAAGGCGGAACAGCAGAGTGAGAAGCAGCACTAATTAGCTATTAAGCTGGAAACACCATACGTTATCTAACGCATGCACTTGGCGGACGTAACTGGTTACGATTTTTAACAGGTAGTTTTAATAAAATTTTATTAACTTACCTGCATCTATGTAGAGGAAAGCATCATGGAATTAACCCCTACCGAAAAAGATAAAATGCTGATTTTTACCGCTGGTCTGGTGGCTGAACGTCGCAAGGCACGCGGTTTAAAGCTGAATTATCCCGAAGCGGTAGCCTATATTTCTGCTGCGCTGCTGGAAGGCGCACGGGACGGGCGTAGTGTGAGTGACCTGATGCATTATGGCACCACACTGCTAGGCCGTGATGATGTGATGGACGGCGTGGCGGAAATGATTGCCGAGGTGCAGGTGGAAGCTACTTTTCCGGATGGCTCCAAGCTGGTCACTGTGCATCAACCCATTAATTAAAATAATAAAAATAAGCCTATGAAAATGACTAAACCACAACAAGCACAGGAGAGAAAAAATGTACAACGCAACACAGGGGTTAATAGTCCGTAAAGCCACGGCACAGGATGCGCTGGCATGCGTACCACTGGTATATAGCGCCGGGCCGGAGCTATTTAATTACATTTATGCGCATGCCGGTTTTAAGCCACAGCAGTTTATTGAAGCAGAATTTGCTCAGGGCAGTGGCTTTATGGGGCATAAACTGCACTGGGTGGCAGAGCAGGATGGTGAAGTGGTAGGCGTATGTGCGCTGTATTCACGTAAGGACCTGCTGGCCATGAATTTAGCCACTACCGCACGTATTTTAAAAACCTATGGCATAAAAAGTGCAAAACCTGTAGCACATGCACTGGATGCGGGATCAGTGATTAGCGTACCCACGAAAACCGGATTGCATCTGGCCAATTTTGGCGTGTCTGCACAAAAGCGCAGTGCCGGGATTGGTTCGGCTTTACTGAAGCATGCTGCAAGCCATGCCAAAGAACATGGCTTTAAAGGGCTAAGCCTGGATGTGTCGGTGCA
>JASLIR010000219.1 GCA_030152125.1 Alkanindiges sp. | reverse complement strand
GGGTAGCCGGAGTAATCCACTGCATTCACACCAATTACAATAGCGGTACTTTCGGTGACTTCTGCGGCTGCAAGGGCGTAGGACAGGAAAATGGTATTGCGTGCGGGCACATAAGTAACCGGAATGCCTTCAGACTCATTTTCCGGCACATCAATACTGTCATCCGTCAGGGCAGAGCCACCCAGGCAACGTAAGTCAATATCAATAATGCGGTGCTGCACGCCGGCCTGTTTTGCCAGCTTAATTGCTGCATCCAGTTCACTGGAATGGCGCTGGCCATAGGAAAAGCTGATGGCAAAACAGTCATAATGTGTTTGCGCCCAGGCCAGACACGTTGCCGAGTCCAGTCCGCCGGACAGCAGTACTACCGCACGCGGTTTAGCTTCGGAAATAGAAGTAGTAGACATTAATTATCTTCCTTTTTCATCCTGCCATAGCAGCTTGTGCAATTGTAACTGGAAGCGCACGGGCAGGCGGTCACGCACAATCCAGTCGGCCAGTTGCCGGGCAAAGGCTGGTAATTTGGCCTGTGTTTTATCCACTGCAAATGCGGGGGAGAACCAGACGGTACTTACCAGTTGATCCAGGTGGTGTGTTCTGAGCTGTTCAACCGACCACAGGTAGTCCTGTTCATTCATAATCACGAATTTAATCTGGTCGTGCCTGGTCAGGTATTGCAGGTTATCCAGCAGGTTACGTGCTTCTTCACCGGAGGATGGCGTTTTCAGGTCCATTACCCTGGATACCCGGTCATCCACCGCTGCCACGGACAGCGCACCACTGGTTTCCAGCGATACCTGAAAGCCAGCATCACACAGTTGCTTTAACAGGGGGATACAGTTGGGTTGCGCCAGCGGCTCTCCACCAGTCACACAGACATGCCTCACCCCATGCTGGGTAATTTGCTGCATGATATCGTCCAGCGGCATACGATGACCACCTTCAAAGGAATAGGTAGTATCGCAGTACACACAGCGTAAGGGGCAACCTGTCAGGCGTACAAAGACAGTCGGCCAGCCCGAATCATTGGCTTCACCCTGGAGTGAATAAAAAATTTCAGTAATACGTAACCCGGCAGCGGGGTCTGTCACTGGAATGTTTGTCGTGCGCATGGGCAATCAAGGTAATGATAGAGAGTTCTGTGGAGAAATAAAAAAGCCCTGCCGCGGCAAGGCTTCTTGTCATATTACAGCTTCAGTTTAGTCAACGCGCAGCAATTCGTTCAGTCCAACTTTGCTGCGGGTTTGTGCATCTACTTTCTTAACAATCACTGCTGCATACAGGCTGTATTTGCCATCAGCGGATGGCAGGTTACCGGCAACCACCACGGAACCGGCAGGTACACGGCCATAATGAACTTCACCGGTTTCACGGTCATAAATTTTGGTGGACTGACCAATGTAAACACCCATGGAAATCACGGAGCCTTCTTCAACAATCACGCCTTCAACAATTTCAGAGCGCGCGCCGATAAAGCAGTTGTCTTCAATAATGGTAGGGTTAGCCTGTAACGGCTCCAGTACACCACCAATACCTACACCACCGGACAGGTGTACGTTTTTACCAATCTGGGCACAGGAACCTACGGTAGCCCAGGTATCCACCATGGAGCCTTCATCTACATAGGCACCAATGTTCACATAGGAAGGCATCAGTACCACATTGCGTGCAATAAAGCTGCCTTTACGGGCAGTAGCAGGTGGTACAACACGAATCCCGGCAGCCTGGAACTGGGCTTCATTCCAGTCAGCAAATTTGGTAGGCACTTTGTCAAAGTATTTTAAACCTTTGCCGCCATCAATTTCTACGTTGTCATTCAGGCGGAAAGACAGCAATACTGCTTTTTTAACCCACTGGTTTACTTGCCATTGACCATCAATTTTTTCAGCAACGCGCAAGCTGCCATTATCCAGACTAGCCAGGGTTTGTTCTACGGCTTCGCGAACATCCTGTGGTGCATTACTTGGGGAAAATTGTAAGCGATCTTCAAAAGCTTGTTCAATCAACTGGGCTAACTGGCTCATTCGACTATCCATAACACGGTTTAAATTTGGGCATTATTCTACACTAAAATGCCTGTGATTGTTTGCATTTAACAAGATAGATAAACTCGGAACACTTTTATTGCCTGCATAAGATTGCATGGCCTGTATCGTGGTGTATTGCGTTTCCAGTGCTGCTTATGGTGTTGCCTGTTGTAAAACGCATGAGCATGCTGGTTATCCGTAACACGAACTAAAAACAACTTATGCCTGAAGTCGGTTAGGATGACCTAACCGATATTGCGGTTATTTTGAATGATGTTGCTTATAAAGAGACTGGATATGAAAAAACTATTATTGTGCCTGGCGTTTGCTTTTAGCTCACCGGCCTTTGCTGATGCACCTACAGATGCTTCCTTAAAAGAGTTACTGGTAGTGTCGGACGTAAAAGGAACGATGGATCAAAGCCTGGGGCAGATAGATGCATATATGAAAACTGCCATACAGGAAACATTAAAAGGCAAGGAAATAAGCCCTGAAATGCAGCAACAGATGGATAGCAATTCCCGGAAAATTGCCCAGATTTTTAAAGAGGAAATGAGCTGGGACAAGATGGAGCCACTGTTTGTAGATATTTATAAAAAATCTTTTTCACAGTCTGATGTGGATGGCATGATTCAGTTTTATAAAAC
>JASLIR010000144.1 GCA_030152125.1 Alkanindiges sp. | reverse complement strand
TTTTTATGCATTAATACCAAACATCAAAAACGAGTTAATACATAAGTTTCTTTTGGAACCTTTCACAACTTGTTTGAGATCATAAAGCTGACATTCGCATTAATTTAGTGTTCAATCAAACAGCTCTGGCAATTTCTTGTTGCCTACGGCAACAAGAAATTGCCACGGGGGACTGGTGGGCTGCCGCCCCCCAGACCCCCGTTGCAATTTTTTGTTGAGCACTTAATTAATGCGAATGTCAGCTTTATGATCTCAAACAAGTTGTCAAAGGTTCCAAAAGCAGCTTATGTATTAACTCGTTTTTGATGTTTGGTATTAATGCATAAAAAATAGGTGGCCGAAGCCAACCGTGAGGTAAAGCGGTATCTACATTTAGGCAGATAGATGGTTATAGTTATGCTTGGTTGATCTATTGATAAGCAAACTATTGATAGGCAAACTGCGCCAGCCACCGAAAGGCATAGGCAATGCTGGCAACCGATACAAAGCCGACAATCCATAAACCTATAAACCATAAGAATTGGCTTTTTCTGGATGGTTTGTTCACCGTATTCATGTCTTTACTCCTGCTTAGGAATGTAGCCAAAGAGAGTGTATAGCCCTTATCGCATATACAGCCTTAATGATAGCCACCTTCACCCACATGCACCTTGCCACGGAACACCCAGTAAGCCAGTGCCGTGTAAGCCAGAATAATTGGGATCATAATCACCGCACCCACCAGGGCAAAGCGCTGACTGCTTTCCGGGGCAGCAGCATCCCAGATGCTAATGCCGGGTGGAATAATCATGGGCCACAGGCTGATTAAAAAGCCGCTATAACCCAGGCCAATTAATGCCAGCGTGTAGGCAAACGGTTTTAACTGCTGGCCATCTTTGCAGGCTTTCCAGATGGCATAGGTACACCACAGCACCAGCACAGGTACCGGGCTGAAATACAGGAATTGCGGCATGCTAAACCAGCGTTCGGCAATGGCCGGGTTATGCAGGGGGGTCCACAGGCTCACGCCGCCAAAGGTGACCAGCAATACCACGGCCAGCTTGGGCATCAGGCGGTACATGCTGGCTTGTAGGTCTTTGCTGGTTTTTAAAATCAGCCAGCCACAGCCCAGTGCGGC
Source organism: Alkanindiges sp. (assembly GCA_030152125.1). Classification (GTDB taxonomy): domain Bacteria; phylum Pseudomonadota; class Gammaproteobacteria; order Pseudomonadales; family Moraxellaceae; genus JASLIR01. The sequence continues at coordinate 2,520 of JASLIR010000144.1, read as the reverse complement.
ATAGGCTGCCAGCACGCCCAGTCCGGTAAACAGCGAGAAAGGGGTTAACCAGTCCAGGCTGCCTCCGGCAAAGCGGTTGTCTACAATGGTAATGCCCTGAATGTAGGCTCCCAGAATCACCCCTTGCAGGAAGGTGGCAATAATGGAACCCCAGATAAAGGCCAGATCCCACAAGTGCCGGGTACGGTTGGCCTTAAAGCGGAACTCAAAGGCCACACCACGGAAAATTAGCGCCACCACCATTAAAATAATCGGCAAATACAGCGCAGACAGTACGGCGGAATACACCAGCGGGAAGGCTGCATACAGCGCCGCACCACCCAGCACCATCCAGGTTTCATTACCATCCCAAACGGGAGCAACGGTATTCATCATCACATCGCGTTCTTCCTGCTGCGGAAAGAACGGAAACAAGATACCAATGCCAAGGTCAAAGCCATCCATAATCACATACATCAGCACGCCAAAGGCAATAATGCCCGCCCAGATAATCGATAAATCCAGCATGATTAGCGCTCCTGATCTGGCGAGTGGTGTGGTTTGTCGCTTTCTGTGCTTTGGCTTTCCAGTGGCTCATCAGCACCGGACAGCGGACGCATTGGGGTTTTAAAATGGCCCACACCGCCAGCTTCCACCACATCCACCTGGCTAAAGCTCGGGCCTTGCTTCATCAGTTTCAGCATGTAGTAAATGCCCACGCCAAACACCACAAAGTACACCAGTACAAAGATAATCAGGGTCAGGCCAACCTGTTCGGCACTGACAGGTGACAAGGCATCCTTGGTGCGCATCACGCCGTACACCACCCATGGCTGACGGCCCACCTCGGTGGTAAACCAGCCGGCCAGCAGGCTGATAAAGCCGCTACCACCCATCAGCAGGGCAAAACGCTGGAACCACTTGCTTTCATACAGGCGTTTGGTTTTGCGCAGGTACAGGCTAAGCACACCCATTAAAATCATCAGTAAACCTAAACCAACCATAATGCGGAAGCTCCAGAACACCACAGTGGCATTCGGGCGGTCTTCCGGGGCAAAGTCTTTTAAGCCTTTTACTTCACCATCCATGGAGTGGGTGAGGATTAAGCTGCCCAGGTTAGGAATCCCAATTTTGTATTTGGTTTCTTCTGCCTGCATGTCGGGAATACCAAACAGCAGTAGCTCCATGCCTTCGCCTTTATTGGTTTCCCAGTGGCCTTCCATCGCTGCCAGTTTGGCCGGCTGGTGCTTGAGGGTATTCAAGCCATGCTGGTCGCCAATCATGGCTTGCAGGGGAGCCAGTACCAGAATCAGCCATAAGGCCATGGAAAAGGATTTTTTCACCAGTTCGTCACGGCGGCCTTGCAGTAAGTGCCATGCAGCAGTGGCAGCTACCAGCAGCGCGGATACCAGAAAGGCAGCCATGCCCATATGCAGCAGGCGGTACGGGAAGGACGGATTAAACACGATGGCCCACCAGTCCACCGGCACAATAATGCCGTTTTCGATGGCGTAGCCAGCCGGGGTTTGCATCCAGCTGTTGGAGGACAAAATCCAGAACATGGAAATACAGGTGCCGACAGCCACCATCAGAGTGGCAAAGAAGTGCGCCTTGGGGCCTACCTTGTTCCAGCCGAATAGCATGATGCCCAGAAAACCTGCTTCCAGAAAGAAAGCGGTTAATACTTCATAGGTGAGCAGCGGGCCGGTAACACCACCGGCAAAGCGGGAAAATTCGCTCCAGTTGGTGCCAAACTGGTAGCTCATCACGACGCCGGATACCACGCCCATACCAAAGGCTACAGCGAAAATTTTGATCCAGAAATGAAACAGGTCTTTGTACACCGGATTTCTGGTTTTAAGCCACATGCCTTCCAGCACGGCCAGAAAACTGGCCAGGCCAATGGAAATAGCCGGAAAGATAATATGAAAGGATACCGTAAAGGCAAACTGAATGCGTGCAAGCTCTAGTGCCGTTAAACCTAAATTCATGGATTCCTCCTTAGGTTGGCAGAGTCAATTAAGACCGAAATAACTGACCAATAAAATTGCGCAGGTAATCCTATTGGTCAATTATCCATGCTGGCGTGTTGTTATTTAAAGTGGTTATTTAAAATAGGATCAAATAAAGATTAAAGTCAAATAAAAAATATCATAATGCGCTAACTATAAGTTTAATCATTAAATTTAAATAGTATCAGTTTGTTTTATTAAAAGCGTATCAGATAGATAAATGATTACTGCATATTAAAAATGGACAAATCTTTTTTTGCCGTTAAAATAAAGCCGGATTTTATGATGTGAGAACGTGTTGCCTCTGTTGCGAGTAGGCATGCTGCTTGGCCTGATGGCGTGGTTCATGCAGCTGGTGGTCTTCATTCAGCCATTATTACCCGGTGGAGCATTGCCGGGGATTGGTGTTTGTATGACCATTGTCGATGCAATACCGGGTAATTCGCAGAAAAATAATAGCCATCACCAGCATCATGGTACGCAGCATAATCCCCAGCACATGCATATGGACATGCCTATGCACGATGCC
>JASLIR010000123.1 GCA_030152125.1 Alkanindiges sp. | reverse complement strand
CTGATCGCTTTTATATTTAATACCAGTATTCTGGGACTGGCGATTAATATGGTGGCGGGGATGCTGAATTAATACCCAATGTCAAAATTAGATTAAACATTCATTGCTTTTATTGAGGGTGGTTTGGAGGGCGGAGCAATCCTAATCAAAGGTACAGGGAGGTATTTTCTAGATAAATCAAAGGCCAAATTTTCGGATGACCATACAGCACAACGATACCCGAAACCTTGATGGATGTGCGCTGCTTTAGTTGCAGCTCAGGGCTTTTCTCCCAAACCTTCCTTAAATCCCGGGCAAGAGCAAAGTTCTACTTTGCTTACAGCATAAGGCGTAAAGGGTCAAAAGCAGTGCTGTTTATTAGTTTTTTGAAGAGTGGCATAAGCTCGTGAATCAGCAGGATGCAGGGTATGTTGATTGAAAAAATAATAAACACACAGTGCCTATTGTCAGGGCTAATAGATGGAGTCTGCTTTAGTGCTTATGGTAGGATGATCGGCATTGTGCTGTGATAACGATGTCCATGAAAGCGTTGCTTGCCCGTACTGTACTCATTATTTTATCTTTTTTTCTGCTGATTCAGCTGTGGATTTTTTCCAACCTGGTATGGTGGAAATATCAGCCGGTGCATCGCAGTATGTTCATGCATATTTATGAATGGACAGATGGCGAGCCTCGCATCCGGCATAAATGGGTGGATAGTGCAGATATCAGTGATAATTTAAAACGGGCATTACTGGCCGGTGAGGATGCTAAATTTACCCAGCATCATGGTTTTGACTGGGAAGGCATTAAATTTGCCTTAAGCCGCAATGAGCGTAAGGGTAAGGTGGTTGCCGGTGGGTCCACCATCAGCCAGCAACTGGCAAAAAACCTGTTTTTATACAATAAGCGCTCTTACATCCGTAAGGGGCAGGAAACCATTGCGACCTGGATGATGGAACGCCTGTGGAGCAAGCAGCGTATCCTTGAGGTGTATGTGAATTCGGTGGAGTTTGGCAAGGGTATTTATGGGGCAGAGGCTGCGGCGCAATATTATTTTGGCAAGTCTGCTGCCAGCTTGAGTAAATCCGAAGCTGCGCGGCTGGCTGCCTCTTTACCCAACCCCAAATATTACCAGAACCACCCGAATGACCGTAAACTGCGCAACCGGATGGCAATCATTCAGCGTTATATGGGCTATCAGCAGCTGCCAAAGGGTGATTAATTTCAAATTTTGCAGTTTTGTTACAGAACTGTCATATTATGCGTGCATACTTAAAAAAGGAATTTCTATCATTCTTGGTTATTGATCATGAATCAGCAAGTTGACATTGCACCACAAGATTACACATTGAATAATCGTTATATTAACCGCGAGTTATCCATTCTGGATTTCCATTTGCGGGTACTGGAGCAGGCGGTTGACCCGCTGCATCCCTTATTGGAAAGGCTTAATTTCCTGCTGATTTTTTCGCGCAATCTGGACGAGTTTTTTGAAATTCGTGTTGCTGGCCTGATGCAGCAGCTTAGCTACAGTAATGAAAGCCGTGGCCCGGATGGCCTACCACCTTCAGAGGTGCTGGCAAAAATTTCTGAAACAGCGCATGCTGCCATTGAGCGCCAGTACCGTATCCTGAATGAAGAAATTCTGCCAAAGCTGGCCGATGAAGATATCCGCTTTTTACGCCGCGATGAGCTGAGCGAAGATCAGGCAGCTTGGATAAAACAATATTTCAACGAACAGGTGCTGCCGGTTTTAACCCCGATCAGCCTTGACCCTGCGCATCCGTTCCCGCGTCTGGTAAACAAAAGCCTGAACTTTATTGTCACACTGGAAGGGAAAGACGCCTTTGGTCGCCAGATTGATCTGGCTGTAGTACCGGCACCACGCTCCCTGCCACGTGTGGTGCGTTTACCGGATGAGTTAACCGACAAGCACGACCACCATGTGATGCTGTCGGCCATTATTCATGAGCATGTGAGCGACCTGTTCCCGGGTATGACCGCTACTGGTTGTTATCAGTTCCGTGTAACGCGTAACGCCGATATGGAACTGGATGAAGACGTAGAAGACCTGGCCAAGGCCCTGAAAGGCGAGTTAAGTTCACGCCGCTTTGGCCGTGCCGTGCGTCTGGAAGTGACACAAAACTGCCCGGAACACATTGTTGAGTACCTGTTAAACAAGTTTCACCTGAACCATAACGAATTATACCGCGTGAATGGCCCAGTGAACCTGGCGCGTTTATTGTCCAACTTTAACCGCCCGCATTTAAAGTACAAGCCATTTATCCAGTCTGTACCTGCCATCCTGCAAAAGACCGACAGTATTTTTGCCGCCATGCGTAAGCAGGATATTTTACTGCATCATCCGTTTGAATCCTTTGCGCCAGTGATTAACCTGCTGCGTGAAGCGGCGCGTGACCCACAGGTACTGGCTATCAAACAAACCTTGTATCGCAGTGGCCCGGATTCTGAAATTGTACAGGTACTGGCGGAAGCCGCGCGTAATGGCAAGGAAGTAACTGCCATTATTGAATTGCGTGCACGTTTTGATGAAGAGTCGAATATTGCGGTTGCCAATGTGCTGCAGGAAGCAGGCGCGGTAGTGGTATATGGTATTGTGGGCTATAAAACCCATGCCAAAATGATTCTGGTTGTGCGCCGCGAGAACAACAAGCTGGTGCGTTATGTGCATTTGGGTACTGGTAACTACCATGCTGGTAACGCCAAGATTTATACTGACTATGGCCTGTTAACCACTGATAAATCCCTGTCTGAAGATGTACACAAGATTTTCCAGGAATTAACCGGTATGGGAAAAATGGCCAAGCTGAAAAAGCTGCTGCATGCGCCATTTACCCTGCATTCGCAATTGCTGGTGTACATTGAAGAAGAAATCAAAAACGCCAAAGATGGCAAGCCAGCGCACATCATCATTAAGGTCAATGCCCTGACCGAACAGCAACTGATTGATGCACTGTACAAGGCATCACAGGCGGGTGTACAGGTTGACCTGATTATCCGTTCGATTTGCTGCCTGCGTCCGGGCTTACCGGGCTTATCGGATAATATCCGTGTGCGTTCGGTGGTTGGTCGCTTCCTGGAACATACCCGTGTGTATTACTTTGCCAATGCGGCAGGTGAAGAGCCACGTATTTACTGCTCCAGTGCCGACTGGATGGATCGTAACCTGTTTTCCCGTGTGGAAGCCTGTTTCCCGATTGAAGACCCAATCCTGAAAAAGCGTATTTATCAGCAGGGTTTATTGATTTATCTGCAGGATAACCAGCAAGCCTGGACCTTGAATGGCAAGGGTGAATGGAAGCGTGTGGTGAAAGTTGAATCTGAGGCGCCACACATGGCACAACAGATTTTGCTGGATAAGATTACCCGTTAATCGCGTTTAGCCTTAAAAACAAAAACGCAGTTTGCCAAGCAAACTGCGTTTTTTTATGCGTGAAAACCGTAAGCACATATCTTTTTAGTTGGATAGATAGTTTGAGCTAGCTGGCTGACTTGATAATAGGGGTTAACAGTTCACCCAGTTGTTCAAACTCGGCTAGTAGTGGTGTGCTTTTGCGGGTGAGCAAGGTCAGGGTGCGTTCTGGTGCATGCTGAACCGGTTTGGCCACCAGTTGGCTTTGCCCGTTTAATATACCGGATTGAATGGCGATTTCCGGCAGCAGGGTAAAGCCCAGTTTGGCCTGTACCATCTGAATCAGGGTAGGCAGGCTGCTGGCGGTCAGGAAGGATTCGTTTTTGCGGTCACCCACCGGACAGGCGCTTAAGGTATGCTCACGCAGGCAATGACCTTCTTCCAGCAATAACAGGCGCGATAGATCCAGGTCATCCAGTGATTTGGCCT
>JASLIR010000057.1 GCA_030152125.1 Alkanindiges sp. | reverse complement strand
ATTCATTTTTTGTACAAAGGGGGTACTGTAAAAGTTAACTATATTTTAATTTTTCTTATAGCCTGAAGTCAGACAGGGATTCCGGTTACCCCGGCATCCCTGTCTGGTAGAGCATATCCAGGTATTATTACCAGCTTAACGCACCACCAGTCTGGTAATCGGTCACGCGCGTTTCAAAGAGTTTTTTCTCTTGGAGTAAGTCAATTTTTGTAAACACTTTGGGACTGCGCTGAAAGGAGCAGGGGGAGCCGCTTTAACCAAGTCCTTCAAAGTACCATGAGTTATCAGGCATCTTTTTAAAATATGCACCCCAGTCAGTATTGATGGTGCTGGATAAATAACGAAGTTCAATGTCTGCATCAGTGATCATCATATAACCTAAGTATTCCTCATAATCCTCCCCCGCTGGAATTTCTCTTGCTATAGCATCAAGTACGGCAAGGTCAGCTAATACCTCTTTGATCAAACAGATGTTTTTTGAATTAATAATGCCATTTTCTGCTGGAAAGTAGATTTCAAAATCCAGTCCCTTTTCACCATACCCGATGGTGAGCATGCCTTTTGGCAACTCTTCATCAAGGTAAAACGTTCCTTCGCTTGCGGACTCTACTTTAGTAAATTCATCGCCTTCTTTCACATAGTGACCAGCTGCCCGGTAAGGAAAAATATGTATATTTTCTGGCTTAAACTGATTGAGGTAAAAACTCGCAGGATATTTGTCTATTCGGTACTTGTTCATGATTTTTCTATTGGTTAAGTTGTCTTATGCTTTTGTGCGCCATGCGCTTTGAACCGTTAAAGGGTAGAGTTTGTTAGTGTTTTAAGCTTGCTGTTGCGAAAAGGCTGCAATATTAAATTGCAGCCTTTATTTTTAACTGATATCCGTGACGTCTGCTCGGCTTACCAGCTCAGCGCCCCACCAGTCTGATAGTCCGTCACACGCGTTTCAAAGAAGTTCTTCTCTTTGCGCAGGTCCATCATCTCGCTCATCCACGCAAACGGGTTGGTAACACCGGCATATTGTTCCGGCAGACCCAGCTGGTTTAAACGACGGTTGGCAATAAACTTCAGGTACTCTTCCATCATGGAGGCATTCATACCCAGCACACCGCGCGGCATGGTGTCGCGGGCGTATTCAATTTCCAGCATGGCACCTTCCAGAATCATCTGGGTCACTTCTTCCTGGAATTCCTTGCTCCACAGGTGCGGGTTCTCAATCTTGATCTGGTTGATCATGTCGATACCAAAGTTCAGGTGCATCGACTCGTCACGCAGGATGTACTGGAACTGTTCGGCCACACCAGTCATCTTGTTACGACGGCCCATGGACAGAATCTGGGTAAAGCCGCAGTAGAAGAAAATACCTTCCAGTACGCAGTAGAATGCAATCAGGTTGCGCAGCAAGCGCTGGTCATCTTCCGGGGTGCCGGTTTTAAAGCTCGGGTCACTCAGGCTTTGCGTGTATTTAAGTCCCCAGGTGGCCTTGGCGGCAACACTTGGTATTTCGCGGTACATGTTAAACACTTCGCCTTCGTCCATACCCAAAGACTGGATGCAGTACTGGTAGGCGTGGGTGTGAATGGCTTCTTCAAAAGCCTGGCGTAAAATGTACTGGCGGCATTCCGGGTTGGTAATCAAACGATAGATTGCCAGTACCAGATTGTTGGCTACCAGGGAGTCCGCAGTAGAGAAGAAACCGAGGTTGCGCATAACGATGGTGCGTTCGTCTTCGGTTAAGCCGTTTTCAGACTTCCACAGTGCGATGTCGGCAGTCATGTTGACTTCCTGCGGCATCCAGTGGTTGGCACAACCATCCAGGTACTTCTGCCATGCCCATTCGTATTTAAACGGCACCAGCTGGTTCAGGTCGGCGCGGCAGTTGATCATGGCTTTATCATCAACCTGCACACGGCCTGCGCCCATTTCCAGCTCTTCAAGGCCGGGAGCAATATCCAGCGTGGCTACTGCGTGCTGAGCTCTTTCCAGAGCACTGGCATTGGCAGCAGGTTGTTTTGCTGCTGATGGATTGGGTTGAGCATCAGCCACTCGCGGTGCTGACGCTGGTGCAGCAGATACCAGCGCTGCAGTACTCTCTTTCGGCGCTGCGCTTGTGAGTGGTGCAGGCTTGGTCGCAACGGCGACGTCTTTCTGATCATCTTCAAAATCGTCCCAACTGAGAATGGACATGACTAATTCCTCTTATTGAAGCCCTTTCGTTGAAACTGATACGGGCAGGCTTCTTTTATAGTGTGCAATACTATGGTGTGATATTAGGGAAATGGCGTTCCATTTCCCGCTTTTCAATCTCGTTGAATTACTGACAGGCTTCGCAGTCAGGGTTATCAATGCTGCACGCCAATGGCACTGGTGCGGCAGTGGCAAAGGCATCATCTGCTAGTTCCACCTTGCTAACCGGTGCTTCAACAGCCACAGCTTCTACGATTGGCGCAGCAACGGAAGTGGCTTTTACCGCATTCAGCGTACCCGTGTTAATAGTGGACTTCTCGGCAGATGTAGCACCCAGCGCACGCAGGTAATAGGTGGTTTTCAGGCCACGTAACCATGCCATTTTGTAGGTGATGTCCAGCTTTTTACCGTTGGCACCGGCAATATACAGGTTCAGCGATTGTGCCTGGTCAATCCACTTCTGGCGACGGCTGGCTGCATCCACAATCCAGCGCGGCTCTACTTCAAACGCAGTGGCGAACAGTGCTTTTAAGTCATCCGGGATACGGCTGATCTTTTGTACCGAACCTTCGTAGTGTTTCAGGTCGTTTACCATCACCACATCCCACAGGCCACGTTCTTTCAGCGCACGTACCAGATATGGGTTGATGACGGTGAACTCGCCGGACAGGTTGGATTTCACATACAGGTTCTGGAACGTTGGCTCAATTGACTGTGCCACACCACAAATGTTGGAAATGGTCGCGGTAGGGGCAATCGCCATCACGTTGGAGTTACGCATACCATCACGTTTTACTTTGCTGCGCAGGCTGTCCCAGTCTAAAGTCTGGCTACGGTCTACATCAAACATGCGTTCCGGACGGGTTTTTGCTACCAGATCCAGCGAGTCAATTGGCAGAATGCCTTGATCCCACAACGAGCCCTTGAAGCTGCTGTAGCTGCCGCGCTCAACCGCCAGATCGCTGGAGGTAGTAATGGCGTGGTAGCTGATCACTTCCATGGAGTAGTCGGCAAAGTCCACCGCAGCCTGTGAGCCATAAGCCAGACCCAGTTCGTACAGCGCATCCTGGAAGCCCATGATGCCCATACCTACCGGACGGTGCTTCAGGTTGGAGTTGCGTGCCTGTGGTACTGCGTAGTAGTTGATGTCTACCACGTTGTCCAGCATGCGTACGGCGGTTTTAATGGTGGCTTGCAGCTTGTCTGAATCCAGCTTGCCATTCACCACGTGCTGGACCAGGTTGATAGAGCCCAGGTTACACACGGCAATTTCGTCATCGCTGGTGTTCAGGGTAATCTCGGTACACAGGTTGGACGAGTGCACCACGCCCACATGCTGCTGTGGAGAACGCAGGTTACATACGTCTTTGAAGGTAATCCACGGATGGCCGGTTTCAAACAGCATGGACAGCATTTTACGCCATAAGTCCTGCGCACGTACTTTCTTGAACAGGCGCATTTTGCCTTCTTTGCACAGGGCTTCGTAGGCGTTATAGCGCTCAACAAAAGCTGTCCCGGTCAGGTCGTGCAGGTCTGGTACATCTGACGGGCTGAACAGGGTCCATTCGCCATCTTCCAGTACGCGCTGCATAAACAGATCCGGAACCCAGTTAGCCGTATTCATGTCGTGGGTACGGCGGCGGTCATCACCGGTGTTTTTACGCAGCTCTACAAACTCTTCAATGTCCAGGTGCCAGGTTTCCAGGTAGGCACATACCGCACCTTTGCGCTTGCCACCCTGGTTAACAGCTACGGCGGTATCGTTGGCTACCTTTAAGAAAGGCACTACACCCTGGGATTTGCCGTTGGTACCTTTGATATAAGCATTCAGTGCACGTACCGGGGTCCAGTCATTACCCAGGCCGCCCGCCCACTTGGACAGCATGGCGTTGTCACGAATGGCGCCATAAATACCAAACAGGTCATCCGGTACGGTGGTCAGGTAGCAGCTGGACAGCTGCGGACGCAGGGTACCGGCGTTAAACAGGGTAGGCGTGGAAGCCATGTAGTCAAAGCTGGACAGCAGGTTATAAAACTCGATGGCACGTTCTTCGCGCTTGTCTTCCTGTACCGCCAGGCCCATGGCCACACGCATAAAGAACAGTTGTGGCAGTTCAAAACGGGTGCCATCACTGTGAATGAAATAGCGGTCGTACAGGGTTTGCAGGCCAAGGTAGGTAAACTGATTGCTGCGTTCCGGTTTAATGGCGGCTTGCAGGGTGCTCAGGTCAAACTTCAGCAGTTCTTCATCCAGCAGTTCCAGCTCGGCACCTTTTTTCAAAAAGGCTTCCAGCGCATTGTTTTCCACGGTGTCCAGCGGCAGGCCAAGGAAAGCCAGGCCTTCTTTCAGCAGGTCATTACACAACAGGCGTGCAGTCACGTAGGTGTAATTCGGTTCCTGCTCAATGCGGGTACGCGTGGCCATCATCATGGTGGTGGAGATATCGCTTTCATTCACACCGTGATACAGGTTGCGTACAGTCTCGTCAATAATGGCCTGAATATCAATACCTTCTAGCCCTTCAGCCGCTGTTTCAATGGCCTGTTGCAGTGCACCCAGATCCAGCGGTTTCAAGTTACCCTGTGCATCGGTCACTTGCAGGGTAGGGTGGTGGTTGGCATTGCTTTGCTGGCGTAGCTGGGCACGTTCCTCACGGTAAATCACATAGGAGCGTGCTACTTTCTGCTCGCCGGTACGCATCAGTGCCAGTTCAACCTGATCCTGAATTTCTTCAATATGAATGGTGCCACCGGAGGGCAGGCGACGGTTAAAGGTATTCATCACCATATCGGTTAATTGCTTGACCCGGTCGTGAATACGGCTGGAACCAGAAGCCTGCTGACCTTCTACCGCCAAAAACGCCTTACTGATGGCTACGGCAATTTTTTCGGCGTCGAATGACACGACGCCACCGTTGCGTTTAATAACCCGGATCTGGCCGGGGGCGATAGGGGTTTGACCGATGGAAGCATTCATGGCTGCTGTTTCTCCCTGTAAACCAATAGTATTTGCATCAGGTTTTTAAGTTAAATCTGTTAGATAGCGACACTGCAAAGCCCTATAAATATGAGGCTTGACATGTCATGCAATACACTATTGGTTGTGGTGTTAATGTGGATGAGGCACAAGATACGGTATTTTACCCCGTTTGGCAATATTAAAACAGACATCCATTCCTGCTTATAACAGGCCTTTTCTGCCTTAAAAATAGACGATTGTGGATAACTCTGAGGATAACCCTGTTTATAAGCGTGTGGACAAGTTGTGTATAAGCCGGATGCTAAAAAATGTGCAGATGGACACCATTCACCACCCGATAAATAGCACTTTAAAAATAGCGATTTAGTGGATTCGCTGTTACGCGTGAAAATTTTGCTGACCTGGAAAGCGGAAAATTTGTAACTTATCGTTTAGTTTGTTTCGATAAATAAACAGTAGCCACTTTTTTACAGGAAATCTGTATGCCGATGTATCAGTTTGGTGATGCGCCTCTTGTTTACAATGTAAACGTGTGTATAGTTGGTCTTGTTTACAATGTAACTGCGCTATAAGCGGCGCAAACAGACAATCCGTATCCTGCTTATTTTAAAAGGGATACTCGACTGATTTGGGGAATTTGAATGACACAAGAAGAGCGTTTGCCGCGTATTTTGATCGTTGAAGATGATGAGCGTCTGGCTACCCTGACGCAGGATTACCTGATTAGAAATGGTCTGGAAGTAGGCGTAGAAACTGACGGTAACCGCGCAATTCGCCGTATCATCTCCGAACAACCGGACATGGTGGTACTGGATGTGATGTTACCGGGCGCTGACGGTTTGACTGTCTGTCGTGAAGTACGTCCGCATTATCACCATCCTATCCTGATGCTGACTGCCCGTACCGAAGACATGGATCAGGTACTGGGCCTGGAAATGGGTGCTGACGACTATGTGGCCAAACCGGTACAACCGCGTGTACTGCTGGCGCGTATCCGTGCCCTGCTGCGCCGTACTGATAAAGTAGCGGATGAAGAAGTGGCACAGCGTCTGGAGTTTGATGACCTGGTGATCGACAATGGTGGCCGTTCCGTTACCTTGTCCGGTGAACTGGTTGATTTTACCAGTGCTGAATACGACCTGTTGTGGTTACTGGCTTCCAATGCCGGCCGCATCCTGTCGCGCGAAGATATTTTCGAACGCCTGCGCGGTATTGAGTACGATGGTCAGGACCGTTCGATTGACGTGCGTATTTCCCGTATCCGTCCAAAAATTGGTGATGACCCGGAAAACCCGAAGCGTATTAAAACCGTCCGCAGCAAGGGTTACCTGTTTGTAAAAGAGTCTACCAGTGGTCTGTAAGTACTGCGGGCTGTAATACCTGGGCCTTTATACCTTGTGTCAGTAATGGCTGGCGCAAGGTGCTGCTGTCAGGTAGCGGGTTGCCAGGTACTGAATTGTCAGGCACTGACAAAAAGGCAAAGTAAATAGTCACCAGTTTTATGGGTTGACCCGCTATCATAACGGGTTAATGCGATGGCGAGTCTGGAGGATTGTCTACGGGATAATTCTATTCTAGTCCTTCAACTCCTGGCCCATCAGCTGTTAGTCCGTCATGCTGTTTTAACCTGTTGTTTCACCCCGAACCTGATGAAGGTCTTGAGGAGGGTGATAAGGAACAACGGGGTTTTTTATGTCACCAGGCCAATGAGGAATCATGTTGCGGCATAGCATTTTCTTTCGTATTTATGCAACGCTGGTACTACTGTGTGCCGTAGTGGCATTGGTGGCTTATTTACTGGTACAAGCGGTTAACTATCAGCGCGCGCAGGATTACCGTGAAGAAATGGCCGCCGGGCCTTTCTATATTGTCAGTCAGGGCGTTGCCCGGCAGGATTCGCCCTTATTACGTGCCAACTGGTTAAACGATGCCAGTAACTATTTAAACTGGCCGCTGGACCTGGTGCCGGGTGATTCAATCGAGTTTAACCGGCATGAACGTGAGTTGCTGGACGCCTCCCGCTCGGTGGTGCGTTATGATGCCGAAAAGTCCACCATGGACATTTATACGCGTATTCCCGATGAAACGGTACTGTTGCATGCCCGGGTAGATAAAACCGGTGAGCAACTGGTACGGGCGCTGGTTATTTTTATACTGGATGACCTGGTGTATTACCCGGGACAGGAAGAAGGCCGCCTGCGTCAACTCAGCCAGTATTTTCCCTATCATTTAACGATTCACCCTTTATCCAGCTTTAACCGTGCCGACCTGGACCAGCAGACCCGTTTGCGTCGCCGCGATGTTATTTCTGTGTTTAGTGACAGTAATGATGTGTCCGGTAACAGCTTTACCGTAATGAGCATGCTGTCCGGTTCCAATCAGGTATTGATGATGGGGCCAATCCCCATTTTTAACCTGTTCCCATTCCACCTGATTGCCAGTGTCACTCTGATGAGTTTGCTACTGATCAGCCTGGGTGTATATGCGCTGATTCTGCCACTGGAGCGTAAAATCCGGCTGGTGCGTAACGGCCTGAACGAGGTACGGGCGGGTAACCTGGATGCGCGGGTGCCGGTGGATGGTGAGGATGAAATTGATACGCTGGCCATGAGCTTTAACGGCATGGCGGAGCATATCAAACGGTTAATTGAAGCACAGCGTGAATTAACCCGTGCCGTATCGCATGAGCTAAGAACCCCGGTAGCGCGTGTGCGCTTTGGGGTGGAAATGCTCGCCGATACCGATGACTATGATAGCCGGCTGGAACAGCAGTTATTAATTGATAAAGACATTGAAGCACTGAATGTTCTGATTGATGAAATTCTGACTTATGCCAAGCTGGAGCAGGGTACGCCTTTACTGAAGTTTCAGCAGGTACCCCTGTATGAGCTGGTACGTCAGGTGGTGGAAGAAACCCGTGGTCTGGGTACGCCTATTCAGGTGTTATCGCAAGAGCCGGATGATGATGTAAAAGCCGAGGCAGCAGATTTATACCTGCACCGTGTGTTGCAGAATCTGGCGGGCAATGCAGTGCGCTATGCTGCCAGCAGGATTCGTGTCAGTGCCGGTGTGGAAAAAGGCATGGCTTACATTTGTGTGGAAGATGACGGCCCCGGGATTCCTGAAAAAGACCGCGAGAAGATTTTTGAACCTTTCGCCAGGCTGGATGATAGCCGCACCCGCGCTTCCGGTGGTTATGGTCTGGGCCTGTCCATTGTGTCACGCATTGCCTTCTGGTTTAGCGGCAATATTATTGTAGATCAAAGCCCGGATTTAGGCGGGGCGCGCTTTATCATGCGCTGGCCTGCCAAACGGCCCAAAGCTTGATCAGGCGTGATGTGAGGAAGTGCAGTCCTCCCGCCGCAGTTAAACCTACATTAAAAAGAAGCGAGCTCCCTCTCCTGGTGGGAGAGGAGTGGGGTGAGGGTAAATATAAAGTAGTGTATTTAAACCATGAAAATAGCCAAATACTGGTCCAAACAAAGTCTTGATTTTAATGATCCTCCCAACCCGCCCAGCCAGTTAGTGTTCTGGGGGATTTCCGAGAGTAGCGAGCAGGATGCTGCCCACAATGCACAAAACCAGCTACAGCTCTGGGCGCAGCAACTGCGTGACGGTATTTCCATCAGCCGCAACTACCAGCTGGACATGCAGGAAATCCGTGAGGAACTGATAGAGGACATTGTGCTGGCTGATGGCACGCGGATTGGGGCCATTACCCGCAATGTCTATGGTGCGCTGGTACTGAATACCGAATATTTGCTGATAGCCGATATTGATACCCCGGCACCCGGTTTATGGCGGCGGATTCTGGCCTGGTTTGGCATGAGCTACCCGACCAAGGCGCGGGTGATTCAGACATTGGAACAATTGCAACGCCAGCAGCCGGAAATTACATTACGTATTTATGAAACCTTTGCCGGGCTGCAGGTATTTTTAATCCATCAGTCATTTAAACATGATAGCGCGCAGGCCAAGCAGTGGCTCAGTCGTTTGGGTGCAGACAAGCGCTATCAAAAGCTATGTGAACTGCAGCAGTGCTACCGGGCACGCTTAACGCCCAAGCCGTGGCGTTGCGCGATGACCCATCCCCCATCAAACAGCTATCCACGCGAAAATTTACTCACCCAGCAGCGCTTTGCCAACTGGATACGGCGCTATGAAGCCAATAGCAGGCAGTTTAGTGCGGTACATTTAATCAAACAACTTGGCAGGCCGGCGCAGGATATGATTATCCGGCAGTTGATTGAAGTACATGACCGGGTAGCAGTGAATGGGACCAAGCCGCTGGCGTAATGTCTTATATCAATCTGCTAAATTAACTTAAC
>JASLIR010000050.1 GCA_030152125.1 Alkanindiges sp. | reverse complement strand
ACCCATTCTGGGCTTTGGCTACTGGATTGGCGCACACCTGTTACATGAACCCATGATCAGTGCGCATCAAATCGGGCACCTGTTCAAGCAATTCTTAAACTGGATTATTGGTACCGGCAAAAACCCGTTTGATAACAATATGCATCTTTCTATCTGGCCCTTAATTCTCGGCCTGATGGTAGAAGCAATCCTGTTTAGCAGCATTGCGGCACTGTGCACCCGCATCATCTGGCGCTTTTACGTAATCTTTAAATGGCAACAACGTAAAAAGCTGCCGCGCAAGCATGTCAAAAATGCATAGCAGCCCAATGTAACATTAGTCCCAGCGTAAACTACTTAAAAAGCGTGCAATATCCTGCTGTAACTGCTCTTTTTCATTGTCATACATGATTAAATGGCCGGAGTGCTCATAAAACTTGAG
Organism: Alkanindiges sp.; assembly: GCA_030152125.1. Lineage (GTDB taxonomy): Bacteria > Pseudomonadota > Gammaproteobacteria > Pseudomonadales > Moraxellaceae > JASLIR01. The sequence goes on along the minus strand of JASLIR010000050.1, from coordinate 3,820 downwards.
GTACTTCTTGGTCGTACCCGCGCCACCAAAAATCAGCCGTGCACTACGCTTGTAGCTCTCGCCATCCAGGCTACCCTGCACTACATATACCGGCATATCAATTTTATTCAAATCATAGCCGGCATTGGCACTCATCTGGCTAATCTGTAGTAAGGCAGTGGTATCCTGCATTTTTAGCCAGCTAATTTCATAATCAATCTGCTTTTCATCCTTGTGTTGCATCTTTTTATACTGCTCGCCATAGGCATACACCCGGTTAATCAGCTCTTCCGGTTTGCGTTGCTGCACCGGGGAACACATGGTCACAATGCCTTTTAACTGTAATTGCTGACTGATGGATAATTGCTCAAACTGCTCGGCAATACGCAGGGTAAAAATCCCACCCATGGAGTGCCCGACAATGGCAACCTGCTGATAGCCCTGTTCCCCTAAAAAGTTCAGGGCTTCCAGTGCATCCTGCCACCATTGTTGCGGGGAGCTTTTCAGTACTGCCTCAGCACCCATGCCATGCCCGGAGTAAATGGGCACATAACAGCTAAAACCCTGCGTTTTCAGGTGGGTAGCAATTCTGCGTAAATCAAACGGTGTACCAGTTAAGCCATGCAGCAATAAAACAGCTTTATCACCAGCCTGATAAAAGATAGGTTTTGGACGAGCAAGATTCGACATAAATAACAGGCATCACGGACAAATGTCCCAAAGCGCCTATTTTAAGGGTTAATTAAGAACTTGAAAGCGTTTTTTTTCTGAACTGGCCGGACACTCTGACCATAACTCTGCTAAAGGCAGGCAAACATCAAAGGCCAACGGCAGTTTTTTCGCCACAATCCGCAGGTGTTGCAGGCTTTCACCACAGGCAATCATATCAATATCCAGTGGGATATGATGCGATGGGCGTACCCTGCCTGCTTGCTGCTCCAATTGCTTTAACTGTTGCTCCAGCTCAGGCAAGGCCAACCCGGAATGCAGTAATACCGCCAGATTATAATAATCCGCCCCTTTGCCATCGCGGCACGGAATTTCATAGGTACTTGACCACTGGCATTGCCCCAGCATCGCCAGTTGCTGCCGGGCAAAAGCAATCCAGTGCTCACGCTTTACATTAGAGCCGATTGCTAGGGCGTAAATAGTCACGGTCACGCTCAATACTTACCCCAACCGCACTGGTATTTGGCACTGCCATCGGCTTGCGCACAGTCACTTTAAGGGAAGCTACAGAAAGGTAGTTTTGCAGGATATGTGTGGCAATTTCATCAGCCAGGCGCTCAATAAGCTGGCTTTTCAGGTTTGTGACCAGTGCAGTCACTTCATCTGCCACTGCCTTGTAATTAATGGCATCCGCAATGGCGTCACTCATAGCAGCCTGGCTGATATCACAGCGTAATTCCAGATCAATTAGCACAGGCTGGGTAATCTGGCGTTCCCATTCAAACACACCAATTACGGCATTAACCCGCAGTCCTTCGATAAATACCGTATCCACCATAATCCCTGCCCGAATGCCCCTGCTTACAACATATTAAAACGGCCATGTTAACTAACATGACCGCGTTTGTCTTTTAGATTTAGCCTGAAGTTTTTTCATGCCACCTTGCTGTCAGCTCACGCCATCTACAGCAAAGTGCTACTTAAGCTTTAGTGAATCAGCTTGGAGGTTGGCTCGGTGTCATGCAGCAACTGTAAACGCGCATCACCAAATACATCCATATACGGTGTCAGCACACGCATAAAACGGTCAAAGTACAGCATTTGTTTCATCAGCAGGGCAAAATCACGCGGGAAGTGAATGCCATGGCGCTCGCCTACACCCACCATGTCCAGCATAATGGCATTCAGGTCTGCCACATCACCGGACATTACTTTTTGCGGGTCAGCCAGCAACACACCGGAGAAAATTTTCTCCAGGTCTTTGGCCAGCACATCCACATCCACCTGCTGGTGCGTCATGCCCATTTTAGACATATTCCTGGCCATTTCCGCATAGTTGGTATGCTGCAAGGCATCCATAAAGGCAATACAGGCTGCCCATACTTCCGGCTTTAACTGGCCAACGATACCAAAATCAATAAAGCCAATACGGCCATCTTTTAACAACAGCAGGTTACCGGCATGCAAATCGGCATGGAAGCTCTTGCACAACATCAGGCTGGCAAACCAGGTATTCATGGCGCTAATCAGCACTTGCGCCGGGTCTTTGGCATGCTTTTTCACCACTTCAATATCCGTCAGCGGTACACCATACAAGCGCTGCATGGTCAGCACACGCTTGGTAGATGCCTGAGGATAGACCTTGGGCGCAACGGCCTGCTCGTTTTTGGTGAAATCGAGGAACTGCTGGAAATCTGCAATATTTTGCGCTTCTTCCACAAAATCCACTTCCTTTACCATGCGGCTGCGGATCTCATCCACAATTTCCGACAGCGAGGCAAACTTCACCTTGGGAACCACGGTTTCCAGCAGCTTGGTGGCTGCATATACCACACCTAAATCAGTATGCAGAATGGTTTGCACACCGGGCTTTTGTACCTTAATCACCACGTCTTCGCCAGTGATCAGGGTGGCTGCATGCACTTGCGCAATGGAGGCAGATGCCAGTGGTTTCTGGTCGATATATTTAAAAATCTGGTCCAGCGGCTTTTCACCAAACTCAGCTTTCAAGGTATCTTCAATATAGCTGAACGGCAGCGGTGGGGTTTGATCCAGACAGGACTGGAATTCTTCCACATACTCACGTGGAAACAGGGAGGGCGAACTGGCAATAAACTGCCCCAGCTTGATATAGGTCGCACCCAACTCTTCAAAGGTTTCGCGCAACAAACGCGCATTTGACGTACCATCAGTTGCACGGCGAATACCGGCGCGCATCACCACACTGGCGGTTTCACCAAGGCGTAAGGTCGAACGCAAACTGTTCAACAACTGCTTTTTAATCATTTTCAGGCCTTTTAATAACTGTAATAAATGCGCTGCCAGCACGGGCTGGTTGGACTGGATTGCTGAAGCCATTCACATACTTCACTACGGTTCATAATTGACTTAAGTATAAATTAACTTACATGACTTTGCTGTGATATTGCCTGACAAACCGTACACTGCGGGTCTTTGCTAAAACCAAGCAGGCGCTGGCGCAGCGTCAAGCCGTCCCATACCAGTAATTGATTCGCCAAAGGTGCCTTGCCCAAGCCTAAGTACAGCAAGGCATGGTGTGCCTGCAAACCGGCTATTACTGCAGTGGTGCTGGCCAGCACCCCGGACTCGGCACACTGCCGGGTATCATCCTGCAAACCATCCGGGAACACACAGCGATAGCAGCCCTGTTGTGGCTGGAAAAAAGCCAGTTGCCCCTGCAGGCCAATCGCCGCCGCAGACAATAAAGGCACACCTTCATGCACACAGGCTTTATTCACTGCATCCCGGGTGGCAAAGTTATCCGAACCATCCAGCACCACATCAATATCCTGTAATAAAGCAGGCAAATTGCTGGCATTCACTTTCAGGTTAACCGCTTCAATCTGTGTCCACGGGTTCATTTGCTGCAAAGCCTGTGCCGCCGCTTCCACCTTTAACTGCCCAACATCGGCAGACTGAAACAGGAACTGGCGTTGCAGGTTGCTTTCTTCAATGGTATCAAAATCAATCAGCCGTAAAAAACCCAGTCCGGCACGTACCAGAATCTGTGCTGCCGGATTACCCAGGCCACCTGCACCAATCATCAGTACTTTAGCATTGGCCAGTTTCAACTGGGCATCCATATCCCATTCCGGCAGTAAAATCTGGCGGCTATAGCGGAGTAGCTCGGCATCGGATAAATCCTCAACCA
>JASLIR010000490.1 GCA_030152125.1 Alkanindiges sp. | reverse complement strand
CAGCATGAAGCTGGAAGGGCTGGACAGGCACCAGCGTTTGGTTGATAACTATACCAAGTTGCATGCGGCTAGGGTTAGGGCGGCTACGGCGACAAATTAAAGTTATCACAAAGAATTACATCAGTTAAACTGGTGTAATTCGCTAATTTAATCATCAATATTACGATATTTTATTTAACTTATCTCTCTCCATAGATATACAGCTCATAAAATAATATGATTAAAAAACAATATAATATGGAAAAATTTTATCCTTTTTATAAAATTCAGTTCATGAAATGATCTTTTTGGTTTGAAAAATAATCATATACCCCCATCAATTACAAAACGTAGCTTCCAACTTCCATCTTTGCGAGTTGCGCTGCACGTATCCAAGCGGCATCGTGATACCACGGTCACTAGTTGGTCTGGTGTCACAGGCGTGTCACTGGCCTATTCATTCGCGCATGACGTGGACTGGGGGGCGGTGATTACTCTTCTTTAGCGCAAATCCTAGGGTTAAGACGTTTGCGGCAAGAGGCGACATGGGAAAAAGAATAAAAAATGGCTTGGATGAGGTAGCAGATTTAGCCAATTTGGAACAGGCATGGAAACATATTTGGTCAAATGCAAAAAAACAATCTAAGAATACAAAAGGGATTGATAATGTCAGCCTTTACGACTTCAATTTAGATTACGAAATTCGCTTAAAAAAGATATCAAAACGATTAAAAGACAAAAGCTATCTATTTTCAGAGCATTGATATTGATGATTTTTGTAGGGTTTCACTTAAAAAAATTGGGTTAGATATTCCGGTTATAGGAGCTCCTAATTCCAAAACATTTATTCACGAACCAAATGAAATAGTTGAGTTCTTAGGTTTAGGATTAGTGAAAGTTGGGACAGGATATGAACTCATTTTGACTTCAGAGCAGTTAAAAACCATTCGAAATGAGTTGCTTCAATTAGGGTCAATAAAGCAACTTTTAGATAACAATATAAAATTAGCAAACTTAGGGAATGCAATTGAGTCGCGTGTCTCTGGCTATAAAGCGGCTTACTCTGACTGTGTGAAAAACTTTAAAGAACTGGAAAATGAACTTAAAGATGTTCATCAAAAGGTATTACGGAAAATTTATCAAGACGATCTCAAAATAGACTTACGCTCTTTACCAAGTGAACAGCGAAAATTTCTGGGTTTAACCTGATTGCCTAAAATAAGGCTGATGCCATGCCGTAGGGTTCTGTCAGCAGAGTCTAGGTATACAACAACCATCAGGTCATATGAATGACCTGATGATCGCTTCTGATCTAAGACGACAAACTCAAATTCGCTCTTACCAGCAACAAATTATTGTCTGGCCCGCCACGGCTAGTGGTCGCTTCATTAATATTAATATTGACGTTAGTACCTTCAATGCTAAAGCTGATATCCGGCAGCGTATACACCTTAATCGGTGGAATAACGTTGGAGATCAATGGACCAAATACGGCGTTTAGCGCGGCATTTAAACCATCCAGCAAAGGCCCCAGAATATACTGAATCCAGTCAGGAATAGGCTCAAAGTTAAAGTCGAAATTAAAGGCCGGCAAGCTGTTGGCCTTAATATAAAGGTCCTTGTTTTGCACGGATGGGGTAAATGTGGCAGTTACCGTGGCGGAGGCGGTGGGACCAATATCCAGGTTGGGCAGGGGCCACGGCGTATGTACTGTCAGGGTGGCACTGGCTTTTGCCGTAATGGAGGCGGTTATACTGCCATCCGCATTAATGGTGATGTTGGTGGGTGCCAACACCTGAGCCTGCACCTGACCACTAATAATATCCCAGTCAAAACCATCAGACGGCCCTAACGGAAATGGAATATTGGCCAGCTGCTGTAGCACATTGGTATCTACACCCGCAAAGCCGCAACCGGTTGGCCAGCCAGCGGCAGGGCCCGGATCAGGCTGTGTAGTGCCCAGTGCGGAATAAGCCACTACAAAGGGGCTTTGTACTACTGGCACCGGCATACTCACCACAATATTTTCAAACTCCAGCGCCGGAATAACAATATCCTTAAGTAGGCTGCTATTGAGATAATCTACCAGTACCGGTACAAACAGCACGTTTAGCAAGGCAATCAGGGCTGCATAGGCCGGGGTATCATAAGGTGGTACTGCAACCAGTGTGGCTGTATTGATGGTGATGGTTAAGCTGTTTACCCCAGCAACCACTTGTGTGCTGATGGATGCAGTGGCATTAACTGCGGCTACCAGTAAGGTGGTTTGCTGTGGCTGGCCTTCCTGTTGTGTAACTACAGACAGCGCCACACTCGGCAGCTTTACATCAAAGCTGCCTTGGGTAAATTTATCAACCAGTTCCTGCTGTGACGTTTGCGACAAGGCAGTCAGATGATTGTCCTGCGCAATATGCCGGGTGATAAACGCGCGCGCTTGTTCACTCTGGGCCACATAAATAGTAGGTGACTGATTAATATCCATCACCACACTGACCAGACCGCCAGAGCCGATATTAAAGGTGTTCTTGAAAATATTGGGGTAAAGCGTGGTATATAACTGGTTGGCCAATATGTTGAGTGTTGGATTGTCGACCCCGGCTGCGATATCGTATTGCATGTGTTTAATTCCTTTTGTTTGTTAAATGATGCCTGTAGCGTGTCATTCCTTTGTGTTTCAACACGCGTTTCAGCATAAAAATTATCTAATCTATATATGCCGTTACTGTCTTTACGGTTAAAAAATAAACACGATGACGGCAGTTCTGATTATATGCAGTTTAAAAAAATTAGATATTGTTATTTTTAAAAATTATTATTACAAATTAATATCTTACATTTGTTTATGGTGTAATATTGATCGCGTGTTTCAAGTGATTTTATCTTGTAAAAAATAGAGAAGACATACTCTCTAATTGGCAGGTTGGCAGCAGCTAGAGGATGTCGTGGTAAAGGCCTAATGCCGCTTGGAGCCAAATTGCTTAGGATGTTAGTACACAGGTTGGGCTGGGTAGTGTTATTGAAATATCTTATTTAACATAATATATATTATACGACATTAAATAAGGCGGCTTTTTAGGGCCGCCTTAGTTGTACCAGGCTTCTAGCTGTTAATAGTCATTACCGTCAACATTGATAATGTCTACTGTAATCATGGTATCCGCCTTGGACGCAATCGGTTGCTTGTTCATGTTCATGGCTTGCTGTACGACTGCTGCAACCGCTGAACTGGCTGCACCCAGTGCGCTGGTGTCAACTTGTGCAATGGCTGGCACACCTACAGAATCACCCTGAACCTGGAAGTTGTCTGCGCTGGCCACACGTTGTGCCGCCACATAAATTGTACCTGCTACACGAATACCAGCATCGCCAGCATCCACTGTACCGCGTGGCGCTGCCAGATAAACATCACCGGGCTTGCCATCAATAACCGTCTGTAACGCTGCAATACCGGCACCACTTACTTGCGCCTTGGAATCTACATAGCAATACATGTCAACAGTACACAGGTATTGTACCGGTGGTAATTCCGAGGTTGTTTTAGCTCCTTTACCAGCATTAATGTCACCATTTGAACTCCAGATCAGCATATTGCCACCTTGCTGGGTGAAAATACGGCTTTGGGCCAGAAGTACACTTTGGTCTGCAAAAATATTGATACTGCCTTTTTCCAGCGCCAGAATACCTTGCTTGCTCGGACCAGCTATCAGCGTGCCTGAAATAGGATTAACAATCATTGGGGCTGCATTGTTACCACCCACCAGAATCTGGCCGCCAGGTGCATAAATATTAATGTTTCCACCTTGCTGGGTTTGAATCGTTGTGGCCCGGATATCCAGATTCCCTGTTTCCTTTAAGCTGGCCGCACCATTCTCACCACCCAGCAGATTATTCTGGGTATAACCCTTTTTAGCTGGATACAGGGTATTAATTGCCTGATATCCGCGCACGTACTGCTGATAATACTCGCTATCCGGGTTGTTATAATCAGCGGCTGTAGTGGCAAGTATTTTGTTAAACACTTGATCCACAAGCAATTGCTTGGCTGGTGTTGTCAAGGTCTGGAACTGCTTCCATGCTTCGGCAACTGATAGCTTGTTGCCGGATTTCTGGTCTTTGGCATAGCCCGTGTTAAATGCCTGACCAGCCCTAAAATCAACTACAAAATCAATAAGTTCCTGATTGAATTTTGGCAGTCCCTTTATTTCCGGGCTATCAGGATTAATGTACTGGTCAATAAATGCCTGGGTTTCAATGCCATTCGCCACACCAAAGTGAATGTCTATGTTGGCACTTTCACGCGGAATTGCGGGGTTAAAGCCACCAACGGACTGATTACCCACGGTGACGATACCCAATAGTAGTTGTTCGTGTCCGGAACTTACACCAAATAAAGTATCGTTTGCATTTGTCAGTGGTCCAATGTTGCGTCCAGCCTGGATACTGAAATGGCCACTACCCGCTAACGACAGCACACTCGGGTTGTTATATAAGCCAGGATCGGCATAAGTAAGCTCTACAGGCACCATGGGGGTATTAATGATATCCCTGCCCGCTACAATCCGGGTGATGTCTGATTTGTGCAGGTTCTGTCCATAAAAGGCCAGATTCACAATATCCTGACCCGCATAAATCTGCGACACTTTTGGCAGGGTGATATTCAGGCCATTTACCAGAGAAGTGCTATTCGCATAATTAAGCCCGTTTTCAATGCTACCCTGCAGGCTGTATATTCGTACGGGTGTAGGGTCATCCTTGTGCAGGCTGCTTGAGAACTGGTCAAAATTACTGTCACCTACAATCGCATTGGTATCCGACTGTTTTGCAAACTCACCGGGATATACATCCCCCATACGCAAGGAGGCACTGTTCAGGTTACCAGGATTACTAAGCTTGATAAACTGGTCTGCAAGGACATTCAGGTTACCGTTCGGAGAGGCTGTCATGTGCCCTCCACCAGCAATATTTACCCCACCGTTTAAAGCAACGAGGTTTAAAGAGGCCGGCAGCCAGATCTCTTTACCTTCACCAATATTTACAAAGCCTGATGGTGGCAGGATGCTGCCAAACAGCACTTCTGCCGGTGATTTTAAGGTATTGAGCTGAACATCCTGTGCTACAGAGTGAATACTCACGGCAGACTGCTGGCTATACTGACGGCCATCCAGTGCACTAACAACATTTAAAAGGCCAGCCGATTTAAACAGCGACGGGTTATAAATACCACCGATATTGACGCCATTCACACCCTGAATATTCAGTGTGGCATCCTGTAAAGCCAGTAAAGTTGCCAGTGGGCTGCTGTAGCTGGTAGTGCCGCCATAACTACGGCTTTCATTCAGCAGTGTAAATGAAGGTGCAATTTTGCCCAGGGCAGAAATATTACCAGCCCCCTTACTTACAAAATAGCTGCCACTCAAAATGTCCTGACCAGCCAGCACATTCAGGTTGCCACCGCCAACAGTGGTGTATTTGCCGCTATCATTCACATACCAGGTGGTTGGTAAAGATACGGAGAGTTCGCGGATATCCTGACCAGCTGCAATATCAACCTGTCCACCAACACTCATCACACCCTGCTTGAAGTTGGCAAAATTGATACTGCTGCGTGCCACTTGTCCATCATCAGCCATACCGTTACTGGTTTGCATCCAGTTCCACCAGTACTGACTCAGGTTGGTACCCATATTGGCGGTTTGCATGCCATCCGTATCTACCGACTGCTGTGACGAAACAATGTCCCTGCCTGCATAAATCTTAATATCACCAGCAGCTTCCGGGTTAACCGGTGCATTAAGCAAAATGCCGGTAAACGCACTGCCACCATCACTTAATAAAGTTTTATCTATCTGATGGGTATGATTAACTGCATCCGAAGGCTTGCCTGCACTATAAATAACACCAGGTGCCTGAGGATCATCCAGCTTAAGGTCGGTTTTCGCTGTCAGCTCAATACGTCCCACACCAGTACGCAACATGGTAGGTGAAACCAGTGTGCGGTCAGCTATTACGGTTGCTTCCTTATTTTGCAGGCTGGTTGTCAGGCTTTGGCTGCCGGACAATGTAATACTGGCTTCTGCAGAACCGGATGCCAGCTGGTTTGGATTGGCACTGTTAAAGTTGGCGCCCGCAACCAG
>JASLIR010000453.1 GCA_030152125.1 Alkanindiges sp. | reverse complement strand
CCACTTGCCTCGCCCGGCAGCCAACCTCGGATAGGGCTTATCAGCAGAAATAAACACATACAGGTAGGATTTATCATCACGCAGCATGATGTTATAGGGTGGGCGGTGCTGCTTGATCAGGTTTTGTTCCAGCAGCAGCGCCTCGGTTTCACTGCGCACTACCATGGTTTCAATATTGACAATACGGGCAACCAAGGCCTGCGTTTTGGGATGGTCAATGGTTTTAACAAAATAGCTGGATACGCGGTTTTTCAGGTTTTTTGCCTTGCCCACATACAGCAGCTCACCGCCCGCGCCCAGCATTTTATAAACGCCGGGCAGGCTGCTTAAATTAGCCAGAATGGCTTTAATATTGGCTCGAATCTCTTGCGGGCTGGAAGATTCTGGCATTTTTTGCATAAGATCAATCATCTGCTGTAAATGCGTGCGCATCTACTAAATTACAAGTATCAATAAACTACAAGTTTAAAAGAGGTTCGAACAGGGATTGTCTTGTTTTACCGCATAAATATCACAAAACTTATACTGTGCTTTTTTTGGCCCGCGCCTACTCTAGGGACGATATCAAGAAGATATCAACAATTCTAAATTGATGGAGTAACAAAAATGATCAAGAAAATCAGTGCAGTGCTTATTCTTGGCGCATGTTCTACGCTAGCAATGGCTGATAACGATGTGGGTTGTGGTTTCGGTACCCAGGTATGGAAAGGTAAATCTGGTCTGGTGCCGAAAATCCTGGCCGGTACCACCAACGGTATTTCTGCTAACCAGTTGTTTGGTATTTCTTTTGGCACCTTGGGTTGCGGTGATTTTCATAAGCCAATTACCGCACAGGCCCGTGTTAGCCAGTTTATTGATGGCAATGCGGAATCTCTGGCCCGCGACATGGCGGTTGGTCAGGGTGAAAGCCTGAACGTACTGGCCTCTTTAATGGGCGTACAGGATCAGGACAAACAGGCCTTCTTTACCACTGCCAAAGCCAACTTCTCTACCATTTACGCTGCTGATAACCAGACCACCGGTCAAGTAATTGCTGCATTGAATAAAGTGCTGGCGCAGGACAGTGCACTAAAAGCCTACAGCTTCAGCTAAATTCTCCATCGGAATCGCATGCCTCATATCCTGCGGATATGAGGTTTTTTATTATCATGGACCGATAAAACAACAATGCCACAACTAAAACAAGCCCAGCTTTTATACAGTATTAGCCTGATTATGGGTTGCATGGCTTATGCCCAGGCCGATATGACAGTGCCTGCATCCAGCGCATCAACGTTGCACAATAAAACTGCGTTAAACCAGCAAGCTATTGCCCTGCACTTGGCGGAAACCCCTGAATGGCGGCGTTTATTGTACTTCCCGGATCAGCCACAGGCGGGTGAAAGCAGCAGGGTGACCGAACAGGTTTTTTTTAATGCCCGTACAGGAATAACAAATCCGGCGGATGAACTAGGGGCGACCCTGTCGGGGTTACTGCAACCGGTGGCTGAGGCGGACCAGTCCGTGGCCTGCCGTTTTCCGGCCCGGCGTATGTGGCTGGCCAAACAATTAAGCATTGATGCGGACCAAGCCTTCCCCAAAGCCAATTGCCCTACCTACGAGCGCTGGATCAATGAAGTAAAGCCCTATCAGGCCACCCTGATTTTTGCGTCGGATTTTCTGGGCAATCCTTCCTCCATGTTTGGGCATACCCTGTTGCGCATTGACCCGCAGGGCAAGCAGCAGACAGCACTGGTATCCTACGCCATCAACTATTCGGCCCAAACAGTCAGTGAAAATAGCGCCTCCTTTGTATGGAAAGGCCTGACAGGCGGCTATCCGGCAGCCTTTTCCATGATGCCCTATTTTGAAAAGGTAAAAGAATACGGTGCTATGGAAAGCCGCGACTTGTGGGAGTATCCGCTGAATCTGACCCCGGAAGAAACCCGCTTACTGGTGAATCACACCTGGGAAATGAAACAAGTGAAGTTTCCCTATTATTTTTTAAGCCGCAACTGCTCGTATGAACTACTGGGCTTACTGGACATTGCACGGCCGGGCTTAAACCTGCAACCGCAATTCCAAAACGAAGTGATTCCGGCACAAACCGTGAAGGCAATTGCCAAAAGAAAAGATTTAATCCGGGAAGTCATTTACCGCCCGGCACTGGATACCCAGCTGCATGACCAGTCCCACCAGTACGGCAGAACCTTTAGCAAGCTGGCACACCAGCTGGCAGAAAACCCGGCGCTGGATTTGTCCAGCCTGTCCAGGGCAGATCAGGCCAAGGTACAGGAAATGGCTTACGATGACCTGTATGTGCGCTTTATGGCACGCGATGTAAGTCGTGAATCGGCCCAGCCACGCCTGCGCCAGTTACTGGTGTTACGCAGCCAGAATGCTGCACCGGTACAGCGCCGTGAGCTGCCTGTGCCGGCCGTTAATCCGGCCATCGGGCATGATGCGGCACGTATTCAAATAGGCGGCGGGCAGTCACAACAGCAGGATTTTGCCAGTATGGAGTGGCGCATTGCCTACCACGACCTGCTAGACCCGGTTGGCGGTTATCGTGCCGGTACGCATATGGATTTTTTAAGAACCAAAATCAAATACCAGCAGGACCGCCTGAAACTGGATACGCTGGACCTGCTCAACATTGATGCCTTTACGCCAGTTTCCATATTTAGCCAGCCTGCATCCTGGGGCATCCGGTTTGGCTGGTTGCAACAGGCGATTAACAGCAAAGGCCAGTTTAGCGAAACCGATGACCACGGCGTGTTTAATACACAGGGCCAGTTGGGCTATAGCATCGGTGATCCGGCCAGTACCATTTGCTACGCACAGGCACAAGGCCTGCTGCAATTTGGTGGGAACCTGCAACATAACTGGCGGGCAGGCTTAGGGCCTCGTCTGGGTTGTATCCAGCAGATTAGCCATAAAGCCCGGGCAACACTCAATATGAGTATGCCCTACTGGTCAGACCAGCATGCCTGGCAACTGCAAAGCCAGTTGGGTCTACAGTTCGACCTCAACCGGCAATATGCGTTCCGGCTGAGTGGCGAATACCAGCAGCAAAAACAGAAAGATTTTTCCGGTTTTGAAGCCAGTCTAATTGGTTATTTTTAAGTCCACTTTTTGCGAATTCCGCACAATAAAAAGCGCTGAATCAATCAGCGCTTTTACACAACAACCGACAAGTTATTTAAACAACCCTACAATATACGGGTTAATAAAGCCGGACAGGAATATCCAGTACAGCAAACCACCCAGAATCAGCCACTTGATCACATAATACAATTGGCGGTTGGTCTTTTTCAGATTCTTGGCACGCAGGCGAACCTGATATAAATAGCGGAAAGCCTTATTAATGCCACCAGTCTGGTCGCCATCATCATTCGGCGAACTGGCAGCCGTCATCACATTTTTGGCAAACCAGGAATTAAATGCTTCCATCCAGCGGGTCTTAAGCGGACGCTCTACATCGCAAAACAGGATGATACGGTTCTGGTCGGTGGTATTTTCAGCGTAATGAATAAAGGTTTCATCAAATACCACACTTTCACCATCACGCCAGCTATAGCGCTCACCATCCACCTCAATAAAGCAGCCATCGCTATTCGGCGTGATCAGGCCCAGATGGTAACGCAGTGAACCGGCATAGGGATCACGGTGACGTACCAGACGGCTACCCGGTGGCAGTTCGGTAAACATGGCGGCTTTAATTGTTGGCAGGGTTTTTAACAGTGCCGTGGTTTTAGGGCACAACTCCATGGCCGATGGATGGTTGCTGTCATACCACTTTAAATAAAAACGCTTCCAGCCTGTTTTAAAAAAGGAATTAAAGCCGGCATCGTTATAGGTACTGGAAGCTTTAATACCGCCCTGACCGGATAAAGCCAGTGCCTCATCACGAATCATCTGCCAGTTGGCATCCAGCACCGCAAGATCTGTTAACAACTCAGATTTGATATAGGGCTGGTTTGGCACCCTGGAAAACATATACATCAAAAAATTGATGGGTGCCATAATGGTGGAGTGATCAAAAAACTGGCGAAAAAGTTTATGCCGTACCTTGCCCCGGTACTGGATATAAACCGCTGATATAAGGAAAATTGCCAGAATAATCCACTTGACCATAGTGCTACCACCTGATGTATTTGCTGGCTAATTCTACCACTGTGACAATTTTTTGCAGATGTTTTTAATTCTGGCTTAAGTTCCATTGCCTGCTTTTCAAAGCTGCAATACTAAGATCTTGTATAGGTTAAAATTTTACCCTTAAATTTATGCTGCAAAGCCAAAGCAGGCTCCGCACGGGATACCACACAGGCAAAACCCAGCACCTGCATGGCGACACTGAATTCGCGTTGTTGCCGCCGGTCAGGATCAATAATAATCACCGTTACCGGCTTTTGTGCATGCCGGTCAATAAATTTGGACAGCAATACGGCATGATTTGGCTCATATAAAATATCGCTACCCACCATCAAATCAAAATGCCCCAGGGCCTGATCATTCAGGTTAGCCCAGTCGCTCATGGAAAAACTTAGCGGTACCATATGATTCAGGCTGGCATTCTGCTGTATAAAACCTTCGCTGGCCGGATGGTAATCCGATGCCGTAATATCCGCCCCGCGTCTTTGCATCACCAGACTGGCCAGCCCCAGGCCACAACCCATTTCCAGTATGCGCAAGTTGGCAAGCTCATGGTGTTGCATCAAATCAGCCAGAATCATACCCGACGGCCAGATATTGCCAAAAAGCGACCACGTAGACGATGGAATACCAGCCCTTAAGGCATCACCTTCCGGGTCATAAAATTGCTGGGTGTCTTTTAAGGCACGAATGTCAAACTGCTGGTCACCAAACTGTAGGTGGTGCATGGCTGTTTCAAAAGGCAAGGCCCCACTAAAGGGCTTATGAGAAGTAGTCATTACGATGCTCATGATTAATTACAAAGAAAGAATCATGAGCAGGACGGCAATGCTTTCTTAAATTAACGAAAAAAGCATTAGCGCAGAGAAATAATTCGGCGAAAGTTCACTGTATAGGGATATAGCGGGATTAGATAGCCATGAATTGTTATTGAGCATGGATGGCTATCAACTTGCCCCCACTAACAAAAGGTCAAATCATCCCAGCAGTTATTATCAGATGTTCCGGTATGGCCGGATGATCCTTAATGGCTAAACAGGCGCAGCTACCAAAGAGAGAAAAAGCGGGGAATTCCCCCGCTTTTACTAATATCAAGTGTAGTAGCTCAAGCCAGATCACCGCACAAACTGCATAACCTGCTTTACCGCTGTTTCATTATAGTAATCACAGCCCTGCTCAATCTCAGCAATTTCACGCTTCAGCAAGGCTTTCTGCTTCGCCTCGGTAGTCTCTTCCAACTGCTGGTTTATACGGGCCAGCCTATCTTCCGTATCAACACGCTGGTTGGCTATATAATCTGCAACGTAGGCATTCCCAGCATGCTCCACCAGGGTATCACGGTATGTTTTCTGCGCACTACCAGACTTTACAGTAGTTGTGACAATACTCCAGCGATGGTTATTCCACACCTTGTGCTCAATGCTGGTACTAATATTCGGCTGGTTGTCCAGGTCGTCAAAG
>JASLIR010000441.1 GCA_030152125.1 Alkanindiges sp. | reverse complement strand
AGTTGATGATGACCACTTTATTCGCAGCCAATCCCGTTCCTGCCTCAACACGCCAGGCAGAACATCCGGTGCAGGATTTTTTCCTGCAACGCTGGTCGCCGCGTTCATTTAGCGGTGAAGCGCTGGACGAAAAAACCCTGTTCAGTTTTTTTGAAGCAGCACGCTGGACACCTTCGGCCAATAATTCGCAACCCTGGCGTTTTATTTATGCGCTGCGCGGCAGCGAACACTGGGCAACGCTATTTGATTTGCTGAATGAAAATAACCAGCGCTGGGCGGCAAATGCGTCGGCACTGGTGGTGCTGGTGTCCAAAACCACCCATGTGCGCAAGGGCAATACCGAAGTAACGCCACTGCGCAGCCATGCGCTGGATGCCGGTGCTGCCTGGGCCAGCCTTGCGTTTCAGGCAGAATTTTCCGGCTGGCGCACCCATGCTATCGGTGGTTTTGACCGTGGCCGTGCCGTGGAAGCACTGGCTATTCCTGAGGGCTATCACGTCAATGTGGCGATTGCGATTGGCCGTCAGGCGGCACACACGGCGCTGCCGGAAGATTTGCAGGCGCGTGAACAGCCGAGCAGCAGAAAGCCGCTGCGGGAATTGATTGCCGAAGGGCGGTTCAGTTTTGCTGAATAGCTGCGCTGATGCGGCTTAAGTTGTAAAAAATAAACGTACTATTTTGGAAGTTGCAATACATGAAAAATCTTTGGCGCACCATACAGTTTATTCCGGAGTATCGTGGCCGGGTTGTTGGCGTCATGCTGGTGGGGACCATCATTGCCTTTATTGGTACCGCTACACCCTACATTTACAAGGGGATTGTGGATGTCATCTCGCATTTGTATTCCGGCAGCATCAGCTATGAAAAGGCAGTGGCGCATGCTGGCCTGTTATTAGCCCTGTTTTTTGCGCTACGCCTTGGGGTGGTGGTGTTTGGCGCCTTGCAGAACAAACAGGCTGACGACCTGTGGCTGGATACCGTCAGTACGTTCCGGCAGCGGGTCTTCGACAATATGACGCAGAAGTCGATTGATTATTTTGAAAAGACCCGCGTTGGCGAAATTATGGATCGCTTTGGCACCATTACCACCATCACGATGTGGCTGATGTCACTGACCGAAGGGACGCTGGCCGGCATTTTACAAATGCTGTTTATCCTTATCGTCCTATTGATCAAAGTACCTGTGGTGGGTGTGCTGATGGGGCTGGTGGTGGTGTTTAACTTCTGGATATCGTACCGCACGGTTGGCTGGACCAAGCCTTACCGGCGTGGCTGGCAGGCGTTGGCCGGGCGTATGACCGGGCTACTGGCCGAGATGGTAGGCAATATTTCTACGGTGCGCAGCTTTGGTGGTGAGCCCGCCGTCAAGCAGCGTTACGATGATACCCAGGCGGAATGGAAAATTGCCCGTAATAATCTGCACCGCACACAATGGCGCTCGGAACAGGCACTGAATATCGTCAATACCTTTGCAGTGTTTGCTGCTGTAGTGCTGATTACCCGTGGTGCGCTGCATCATCAGTATACGACAGGTGATATCCTGCTGGTACTGACCTTAACCCAGACCCTGATTAATTCCATCGCGCCGATTTCACGGCAGATGAACCAGGCTGGTGAAATTGAGAGTACGGCGGAGCGACTGGTTGAGCTGCTGGATGTTGAAGCGGAACATCATGACCGTCCGGATGCCATTGAACTCAAGCAACTGGAAACCATTTCGTTTGAAAACGTCAGCTTCCGTTATCCGGGCAAGGACATCCACGCCTTAAAGAATATCTCATTCAATTTGCCAGCCGGTGAAACACTGGCACTGGTGGGTACCAGTGGCAGTGGCAAGACCACCATTGTCAAGCTGTTGATGCGCTTTTATGATCCCAGTGAAGGCCGTGTGCTGATTAATGGCCGTGACCTGCGCGATTACCAGCAGCGCAGTGTACGTGCGGTCATGGGGGTGGTGTTGCAGGATGTGGCCTTGTTTAACGACAGCATCGGGGAAAACATTGCCTTTGCCAGACCCGGCGCCAGCATTGAAGATGTGCGTGCTGCTGCACTGGCCGCCCATGCCGATGACTTTATCCAGCGTCTTGATGAGCAGTATGACACCCTGGTCGGGGAGCGCGGGATCAAGCTGTCAGGCGGGGAAAAGCAGCGTGTGGCGATTGCCCGTGCCATCTTAAAAGACCCGCAACTGATTATCCTGGATGAAGCCACCAGTGCGCTGGATTCCGAGTCGGAACATCTGGTGCAGGAAGGGCTGGAGCGTCTGGTGACTGGCCGTAGTTCGGTGATTATTGCGCACCGCCTGAGCACCGTGATGAATGCCGACCTGATACTGGTGTTGCAAAATGGTGTGGTGCTGGAGCAGGGGCGGCACAAGGAGCTGTCCACAACATCCGGCGGCTTATACGCCAGGCTGTTTACGCTGCAAACCCAGGGGCGGCAGTTTGTGGAAGCTGTGGGGCAGTGAAGTGCAGGATCTGCCGCTACTGGTTGAGGGGACGGCTTATGAGGCGCGTTTCCTTGAAGCATTTCTCATGTACGACCTTATTTGAGTATGGTCTTACACAGCAGGGCTGCTGATAACCTTGAATCAAAGGTATGAGAAAAGTAAAAGCCAGCTATTTGCATAGCTGGCTTTTAAACTGAAAACTGTCAACCTGTTTAAAGACGCTCTATCAGGCTTATGACTCCTGAAAGCACAGAGATTATAAGCCAGCAATACCTAACCGGCTAAAGATGCCAGTGCAGCATTAAATGTACTGCTTGGGCGCATCACGGCATCCAGTTTGGTTTCATCCGGCAGGTAATAACCGCCGATATCAGCCGGGTTGCCTTGTACCGTCGCCAGTTCATCAATGATGGTCTGTTCATTCGCGGCCAGCGTTTCCGCCAGTGGCTTGAACCTGGCAGCTAGCTCGGCATCATCGCTTTGCTCAGCCAGTGCTTGCGCCCAGTACAGGGTCAGGTAAAAGTGGCTGCCGCGGTTATCGAGCTGACCTGTCTTGGGAGACGGGCTCTTACTGTTGTCCAGTAACTTGCCGGTAGCCGTATTGAGTGTCTGGGCAAGCACTTTTGCCTTGGCGTTGCTGTTCTTGATCCCCATTTCTTCCAGGCTTACTGCCAGCGCCAAAAACTCACCCAGCGAATCCCAGCGCAGGTGATTCTCTTCAGTGAGCTGCTGCACATGCTTGGGCGCCGAACCACCAGCACCGGTTTCGTACATGCCACCACCGGCCATCAGCGGCACAACGGACAGCATCTTGGCCGAAGTACCCAGTTCCATGATAGGGAATAGGTCGGTCAGGTAGTCACGCAGAATGTTGCCGGTCGCACTGATGGTGTCCTGCCCGCGAATCACACGTTCCAGCGTATAGCGCATGGCACGTACCTGGCTCATGATCTGGATATCAAGGCCAATGGTGTTGTGTTCGTGCAGGTACATTTTAACCTTGGTGATGAGTTCCTTTTCATGCGGGCGGTAGGAGTCCAGCCAGAACACCACCGGCATACCGGAGTGGCGGGCACGGGTGACGGCCAGCTTCACCCAGTCACGGATAGCGGCATCCTTGGTTTGGCACATGCGCCAGATGTCACCCTGTTCAACGTTCAGGCTCATCAGCACTTCGCCAGTCGCCAGATCAGTAATGTTGGCTACGCCATCTTCCGGTATTTCAAAAGTTTTGTCGTGCGAGCCGTATTCTTCGGCCTGCTGTGCCATCAGGCCGACATTGGGAACAGTGCCCATGGTCGTCGGATCAAAAGCGCCATGCCATTTGCAGAAATTGATCATTTCCTGATAGATACGCGCGAAAGTTGATTCAGGCATAACTGCCTTTACATCCTTCAGGCGGCCATCAGCACCATACATTTTGCCACCATTACGAATCATTGCCGGCATGGAGGCATCCACAATCACGTCATTGGGTGAGTGGAAGTTGGTAATGCCCTTGGCGGAATCGACCATGGCCAGTTTGGGGCGGTGCTCGTGGCAGGCGTGCAGGTCCTGACGGATCTCGTCCTGCTGGCTTTGCGGCAGCACGGCAATTTTGCTGTAAAGATCAACCATTCCGTTGTTGACGTTTACGCCAAGTTCGTCGAACAGCTTGCCGTGCTTTTCGAAGGCATCCTTGTAGAAAATCTTGATGCAGTGGCCGAACACGATGGGGTGGGAAATTTTCATCATGGTGGCTTTAACGTGCAGCGAGAACATCACGCTGGTCTTGTGCGCATCTTCAATTTCTTTTTCATAGAAAGCAACCAGTGCCTTCTTGCTCATGAACATGGAGTCGATGACTTCCCGGTCCAGCAGCGACAGTTTGGCTTTTAATACAATGGCTTCACCACGCTTGGTGATGAGCTCCATTTTTACGTCACGTGCACGATCCAGCGTCATGGACTGTTCGCCGTGGTAAAAATCGCCTGCATGCATGTGTGACACATGCGAACGCGAAGCCTGGCTCCATTCAGCCATGCTATGTGGATGCTTGCGTGCGTAGTTTTTCACCGCCGCAGGCGCACGGCGGTCAGAGTTGCCTTCGCGCAGCACTGGATTAACCGCACTGCCAATGCATTTGTTATAGCGCACGCGGATCTCTTTTTCCTCTTCGGTCTGCGGGTTATCCGGAAAGTCAGGAATGTTGTAGCCCTTGTCCTGCAATTCCTTAACAGCAGCCTTAACCTGCGCCACCGAAGCACTGATGTTGGGCAGCTTGATAATGTTGGCAGTAGGTTGCAAGGTGAGCGCACCCAGTGCGCTCAGGGTGTTAGGCACACGTTGTGCCTCAGTCAGTAGTTCCGGGAACTGTCCCAGAATACGGGTGGCCACCGAAATGTCGCTGGTAGCGACTTCAATGCCTGCTGGTGTTGTAAACGCCTGCACGATGGGCAGGAGTGATGCTGTAGCCAGGCGAGGCGCCTCGTCGGTCAGGGTGTAGATGATAGTGGATTGCTGGTTACTCATCTCGTCGTCTCGCGGTTTGTGGAACAAAGGCATTCTGCTTGCGATAGGTGCACAATTTTCTTAGGTTTTAGTTCCATGTGCTTTTTGGCTGGCGCAAATTGCGTTTGAGAATATAGCATTACTTTATGACAGGCTCTACAGCTAGTCATGAATCTCAGTGAATACTTTAGTGTTAGTCGTGTTAAATACGCGGCCAGGTGCTGTTATAGGGTTGAAAGCGTGGCTGGCTGGCTAAACTCAGGACTGGATAGCAGCCGTTTTTGTGGCCTTATAAACACAATGATGGAATGTATTGACCACGAATGCCAGACCAAAAGCAACCATCACTGGCTGGATGGAGCATGTTTTGGGCAGTGGCGAGTATTAAGGAGCGGGTGCTGGAGCGGTTGGCCTAAATGGTTTAAAGCTGCTTTCATAGTTATTATTTAAACCTCCCCAGGTATCACCTGAAGAGGCTTTTCTTTTAAAGATATGTTACTTGTTTACAAGCGTGCGGCAAGCTGGGCACCTTCACGGATGGCACGTCTGGCATCCAGCTCGCCAGCAAAGCGGGCACCACCAATCACATGGTAGTTGGACTGGTCAGGCTGGCCTTTGTCGTCCAGTGTGAACAGCTCCTGTACCGATTCCTGACCGGCACACAGGATCACGTGATCAACAGGCAAAATCCGGATCTCATCCTTGATGCGGATGTGCAAGCCTGCATCGTCAACTTTCAGGTATTCCACTTCGGCCAGCATTTTAACACCATGCTGGTTCAGGATAGCACGGTGTAACCAGCCAGTGGTTTTTCCCGGCCCGGAACCCATACGGCGGTCACCAGCCTTACGCTGTAACAGCCAGATTTCCCGGCTTTTGGCAGGTCGCTTGGCATGGGTCAGGCCGCCTTCTTCAGATACCGATAGGTCAATACCCCATTGTTCACAATACTGCTGTACCGTCTGGTTCGGGTGTTCCAGCAGGTATTCTCAGGTATCTACCCCAATACCGCCAGAGCCGATCACTGCGACGCGCAGGCCAACCTCCACCTCACCGCGTAACACCTGCTGGTAGTTTAGTACCTTGGGATGGTTAATGCCCTCTATTCTGGGAATGCGCGGTTTTACCCCGGAGGCAATCACCACATCATCAAATGCTGCAAGCGTGCTGCTGGTTGCGCGGGTATTTAACACCACTTTTACCCCGGTACGCTTAATTTCCTGGCGGTAATAGCGGATGGTTTCCTTAAATTCTTCCTTGCCTGGAATGTTGGAAGCAATATTGAATTGGCCACCAACATCATGCGCGGACTCAAACAAGGTAACATCATGACCACGGCCTGCTGCAACGGTGGCTGCGGTTAAACCGGCCATGCCTCCGCCAACCACGGCAATTTTCTTTTTTGTTTTGGCTGGCAGATAAACCAGTTCTGTTTCATAGGCGGCACGCGGATTCACCAGGCAGGTTGCGCGTTTATTTTTCATGGCCAGGTCCAGGCAACCCTGATTACAGGCAATACAGGTATTGATGCTATCCGCTTTTCCAGCCGCTGCCTTGTTAACAAAATCCGGGTCAGCCAATAGCGGGCGTGCCATGGAAATAAGGTCGGCATCCCCGGCAGCCAGGGTTTCTTCGCAGTCCTCCGGGTTATTAAAACGGTTGGAGGCAACGACTGGAATATTCACTTCCTGCCGGATTTGCGTGCTAACCTGTCGGAATGCCATGCGTGGAACCTGCGTGGCAATGGTCGGAACTTTTGCCTCGTGCCAGCCAATGCCGGTATTGAGAATGGTAATACCTGCTGCTTCCAGTGCTTTGGCAATGGTCACTACTTCAGCCCAGTTATTTCCATTAGGCACCAGGTCAATCAAAGACAGGCGATAAACAAGGATAAACGAGTCACCTACCGCCTTGCGTATGGCCTTTACAATTTCCAGTGGAAAGCGCATGCGGTTTTCTACCGGGCCGCCCCAGCGGTCAGTGCGCTGGTTAACGCGGGGAGAAATAAACTGGTTGAGCAGATAGCCTTCGGAGCCCATAATTTCCACGCC
>JASLIR010000406.1 GCA_030152125.1 Alkanindiges sp. | reverse complement strand
GCATGAGTAGCCTCCCCATCACCCTATCCATTTTAGCCACTGTCGCCTATACCAGTACCTTTTGGTATTTAATGATTCACTTGTTGAACAAGCAGCAGCCAAAAAAATCCGTCAGCCTGACCCTGATGGCGTTTGGCCTTGTGCTGCATGGCATTGTACTGTGGCAAAAAATGGTCAACCCTGCCGGTGTGGATTACAACGTATTTAACGTCCTGTCACTCACCTGCTGGCTGATGATGGCGCTCAGCTTTATCTTTAGTACTTATCGGCCAGTGCTGGGGCTTAACCTGCTGGCGGCACCGGTGGCCTGTACCGGCTTGCTGATAGGGGTTATCTGGCAGGCGCCTTACGTGTCGCTGTCGCATGGTGGTATAGGCCTGGAAGTACATATTATTACCTCGCTGGCGGCTTACTGTGTGCTGTTTATGGCCAGCATTCAGTCCATTTTATTGTGGGCGCAAAACCGCGAACTCAAACACCGCAGTGAAAAGCGCATCTGGGTGGCCTTGCTGCCACCGTTGCAAAGCATGGAAAAACTGCTGTTTGACATGATTTTGCTGGGCTTTAGCCTGCTTACCATCGCCCTGCTGTTTGGCGCATTTACGGTAGAGAACTTCCTGTCGCAGCATTTGGCGCATAAAACCGTATTTAGCGTACTGTCCTGGCTGGTGTTTGGTGCACTGCTGTGGGGCCACTGGCGCCTGGGCTGGCGCGGTCAGCGTGCGGTCAGCTTTACCCTGTGGGGCTTTGCCCTGCTGGTCATCGGCTTTATTGGTACCAAGCTGGTACTGGAAATTTTCCTCAAAATTCCTGCCTAATCTGGCAGGTTTTTTACGTAGGTTAATTTAAGTTATTTATTAGCATAAGAATAATTCAGCAAGAAACCTTTCATTATTTCTTCATCATCCTGTCACGTGGCCTGTCCACACTCGTGCTACATCAACAACAACCGGTTTATCAACCATGATCAACAAGGCACGAATCCTGGCCGCTGTAGTAAGCGCTACCATGCTAACCCTGGCAGGCTGCGACGACAACAATGACAATAATAACACCCCTGTGGTTACCCCTACCCCCATAAAACCAGTAGTGTATGGTCACCGTGGTGCTGCAGGCTACCTGCCAGACCACACCCTGGCAGGCTATATGGTAGGCATCCAGCTGGGTGCCGATTATGTAGAGCCGGATCTGGTAATGACCAAGGATGGCGTGCTGGTATGCCGTCACGAACCCAACATTGGTGGGACCACCAATGTGGCCGATCACCCGGAATTTGCTGACCGCAAGCGCACCCTGAATGTGGATGGTGCGGATGTAGTGGATGACTGGTTCGTATCGGACTTTACTTTGGCCGAGCTAAAAACCCTGAGAACACGCCAGCCAATCCCGGCGGATCGCTCTATTGCCTATGATGACGTGTTTGAAATTCCTACCTTTGAAGAAATGATTCGTACCGTACAGGCTGAAAACCTCCGTCTGGGCAAAAAAGTGGGCATTATCCCTGAAATCAAGCACTCCACTTTCCATGCCGCTATTTTTGGTGCCAACAAGATTGAAGACGAAACCTTGCGCATCCTGCACAAATACGGCTATACAAAAAAAGAATCCCCGGCAATCATTCAGTCTTTTGAAGTAGGCAACCTGCAATACCTGAACAGCAAAACTGAGCTGCGCCTGGTGCAGCTGATTGATGGTGATGGTCTGGACAAAGACGGCAAGATGCTGGTAGCCGCACCTTCACTGCGTCCTTATGATTGGACTGTGGCCGGTAAAACCGACAAGGACTACCGTGATATGGTGACACCAGCAGGTTTGGCTGAAATTAAAACCTATGCCGACATCGTTGGCCCATGGAAGCCATACCTGATCAGCTCCAAAACTGTGGATGCCAATGGTGATCATATTGCAGATGACCTGAACGGTGATGGCAAGTTTGATGACCGCGACCGCGTATTACTGCCAGCCAGTGATGTGGTTAAAAATGCCCACGCCATTGGCCTGCAAGTTGTGCCGTTCACCTTCCGTAACGAACCGCGTCGTTTAGCCAGCGACTATAAAAACGATCCGAAAGCAGAATACAAAAAATTCTATGATCTGGGTGTAGATGGCCTGTTTACCGACTTTGTAGACACCGCTGTTGCCGCCCGTGACGGTAAATAATCAGAGAGCCTAAAAGCAAAAGCCCCTCATCCCAACCTTCTCCCAAAAGGAGAAGGAGTTCCCTCTCCTTTCAGGAGAGGGTTAGGGTGAGGTTCTTATAAGAACAAGACAAACTCATCTTTTTTATTACACTGCTGGCACAAATTTAAGCATCCACCATCAACTCCCGCTCAAAAAACTCCAGCGTACGCTTCCATACCACCTGCGCCTCCGGCAGGGCACGGCTAACACTACGGAAGCCATGCGGCATATTGTAGGTATACGCTTCTACCCGGTCCCCCAGGCCTTTAATCAGTTTGTTACGGCGAGCAGAAGGACAAATAGGATCAATATTGGACCAGTGGCCCTGAATCAGGCGAATCCCATCCAGCGTTTCACTTTTGGGAATGCCCGCACCCTCAATGCCCAGTGAATGGTGGTATACCACTGGTGCCAGCATGTCA
>JASLIR010000387.1 GCA_030152125.1 Alkanindiges sp. | reverse complement strand
TGCAGGCCGTAACCAACGACATTAACTCCGGCGGTGCGGTAAATGTGCCTAAGGACCTTGCAGCCATTGCAGAGCGCGGCATGAGCTGTCTGGATAACCAGAAGTTCTGGGGTGCGCCAAATGGTATTCGTGCCGCCATCTGGACCCTGTTGCCAGGTGCTGGTGATGGCAAGCCTGATCCATGGCAGGTTATGAAAGATTCTGCGGCCATTGGCGAGAAGTCAGGTGTACGCTTGTCGCATGCCCTGTATGCAGTAGCTGCGCAAGCCAGTGGTGACAAAGACAAGCTGCGTGATGCCCTGCGTACCTATGGTCGCTCAATTGAAGAAGGTAAGCCGGTTAACGACAAGTTCCAGCTGATTGATGCCATGGCGCGTCAAATGGTGCGTAACATTGCTGACCGCTACTGGACCGAAAATACGGGTACCCGTACACCGGATGATGGTTATACCCATTTCTGGGATGAAACTGCTACCGATGATTCCGGCTTAAGCCTGGATAGCTTGCTGGATGATTCTGCCCCAGCGGGTGGTGCGGCACCGGCTGCAGATAAGCCTGCCGAGTAATTCAGTGTTGTGATAAAAACCGCCTGCTTCAGGCGGTTTTTTCGTCTATATTCAGGTTGAGATATACATGCCAGCAGTATGGTTAAGCAAACAGTTCATCTTTATTGTTGTTTGCGCTGCGATATTTGCCTTGCTACAGGGGTTTGAGCCGCAGCTTAAATACATTGATACGCTTATCCCCGTACAGCCATGGCGCGCTGTGACGGCGCACTGGGTGCATCTTGGCTGGCGGCACTATCTATTAAATATGCTGGCATTTTTATTTTTACCGTTTCTATTTCCGCAAACCGGCATTCGCACCTTACTGGCTTGCCTATGTCTGCTTGCTGCGTTTATCAGCCTGTGTTTTTACCTGTGGCTGCCAGCGCTGCACAGTTACGTGGGCTTGTCCGGCGTGTTGCATGGCATGTATGTAATGGCGGCACTGCAAAGTGCAGGACATGCAAAAGAACGGAAGTTTGCCGTTGTCGTCTTATGTTTGATTGTGCTGAAGTTGCTATGGGAAAAACAGTTTGGATCTGAGTCGGAGGCTTTTTTACAGGCGCCTGTGGTGATAGAGGCGCATCAGTTTGGGGCTTTCGGTGGTGTGATATTTGCCGCGATTTACTATGGCTATGGCCGTTTAACGCAGTGCAGGGCCTGAAGGTGCCTGCTGTGCAGGTCAATTTTAATGCCAATGTCATAAATTAAGTGTAATTTAAGTTTATTAATAATATTTTGCATAAACTGATTTTAATCGTAAGATTTATAAGGTTTTTCTTATTTTTCACCTGTTTGCTGAATGCGAATAAGGTTTTATATTAGCGTGCTAAAGTGTATCAAATTGCTATTTTGATAGTAAAAATAAATGATTTGTCACAAATTAATTTGAAAAAATGATTATGTATCCATAGGTGATTCTGGGACAAATAAGGCATCATTGCCGATAATAGGCGCATCAGGAACGATTTTGTGTCGGACAAAGGGACAAAAAGTATCTCGTGACTTAGCCGTGATGGTGAGAGATGGAAAACGCTCTCGTAATTATTTATCAAAATAATGTGCAGAATGCCTATGCAAAACGTCAACCCCGATAAGCCTGGCTCAGGCTTTCTTAACCGCACATGGTCGGAATGGTTATTTACCTTTCCGGTGTTTGTGCTGTTGATTCTAACCCTAACAATTGGAACCCTGGAGATGATCCATGGCCAGCTATTAAAAGTTGGCGAGGGTTTATATGGAGACGAATCCAAGGGAATTCAATACTCCATGTTGCGTGGCGGAATTCCTGCTACACCAGACTGTGAACGTCATCCTAATATTGATCAGAAAGTGCAGGAGCAGATTGCTTCTGCTAAAAATGATCCAATGGCAGATTTATTTGGACCGCCAAATCCGGATGAAATTCGCCAGTCCTTGCTGGGTGCGCAAGCGGTATGTGAAGAAAAATACCAGTTTTATGAAAAGATCAAGGCTTACATTCAGGAAAATCCCGGTGTTAATGTCTTCCGTAAGGTAGAAACTGCATTTACCCTGGTATTTGACTTTGGTACTAAAAACCGTCCGCTGATTCTGGTTATTATGGTGGTGATTGCTGCTATTCAGGCAACACTGGGTAAGCATCATATTGGCTTGCGTCCTGCCGTTACCAAAATCGACCATCTGGTGCAAGACACAGCAATGCTGTTTGCTAACCTGCTGCTGACCTTCTCCTGTGTGAAGTACCTGATTTCCATGAAGGCTTCGGGTGTTACAGTCGATACCGTGGTACTGGTGATTAACTACCTGTGGACAGCGTGTTTTGGTGCACTGGCAATCATTAACCTGATTAAACTGGCCAAGCCACCAGCACCGAAAAAAGAAGGCGGTAATTTTGGTTTAGCCTTACTGAGTATCCCGTTGTATGCCCATATGGCGATTATCAGTGGTATCGCGTTTATTTTCTTTATGGATTATAGCGTTGGTCAGGCCATTTATCTGGGTCAACTGGCTGAGTTTGCCAACATCTTCCTGAACCTGGCGCTGTTCATCTGGGTAGGTATGTTGCTCACGCAAACCCGTGTGATGGATCTGTTCCTGAACATCCTGCGTCCGTGGAACTTCTCTCCGGAAACCTTAACCTGGCTGATTCTGATTGCTGCGGCAATTCCTACGGCCTATACTGGTGCTTCTGGTATTTTCGTAGTGGCAGCTGGTGCCATCATTTATAAGGAAGTATGGAACTCTGGTGCACGCCGTCAATATGCGCTGGCAGTATCTGCTATGTCCGGCTCGCTGGGTGTGGTAGTGCGTCCATGTTTGCTGGTGGTACTGATTGCCATGCTGGATAGCAAGCACGTGACATCGGATGAGCTGTTTAACCATGGTATCTATGTATTCTGGTTAACCGCATTCATGTTCCTTGCTGTGTCGCTGTTCCTGGCAGAAACCAAATTCCGTATCGCCTCTCCAAAAGTGGCACTTCCGGGTATGGTGCGTGCGTTTGTACCAGTGATTCCTTATGTGATTATCACCGGTATCATCCTGTTCTTCTATGAATACATGCTGAAAGTAGGTATGAATGAGAACAGTGCGCCGATCATTCTGCCGTTTATCATGCTGGCTATTGTTGCTTATGACAAATTCCGCCGTGTTAAGGAAGAAGTGCCGGTATACGCTGGTGTTCCATTGGCGCCAAACCCATCGAATGATCCGATTGCAAGCCATGAAGCACTGGAAGCTGCGCATGAAGAGGAGTCTCCTTACCTGCGTTCGCATGATCCACATGGTAAGGACCGTCGTCTGGGCTTTGAAGCTGCCATCCGTTTTGCAACCAATGAAACCATTGGTCACATTGGTGCGCTGATTATCCTGATGGCATTGTCGGTGAGTGTGGGTGGTTTAATTGAGCGTACTGAAATCGTTCACTTGTTGCCATCTGACATTGGTAGCATCTACGTTTCCCTGATTTTCATTGCACTGTTACTGGCCTTTATTGGTATGTGTACCGACCCGTTTGGTGCGGTGATTCTGGTGGCGGCAACCATTGCGCCTGTGGCTTACCATAATGGTATACATCCGATTCACTTCTGGATGATCTGTCTGGTAGCGTTCGAGCTGGGTTATGTAACACCGCCGGTTGCCCTGAACCATCTGCTGACGCGAATGTCGGTGGGGGATGAAGAGGTTGCTGCGGCTGATGCTGAAGCCAAATCGAAGTACACGTCTTTCTACTTCCGCTATGAGCGCTGGCTGTTGCCACCAATGGTGATGTTCCCTGCGTTATTGATCGTGACTTACGCACCTTATGTCTTCAAGATGTTTGGTTGGTACGATTAAGTGGTGATAGAAATATCCTTATAAAAAACGGCATCTTCGGATGCCGTTTTTTATTGGGGCTTATGCTGAAATAAAATTACATGTTTTCTGCCGCTATTTGTTTTTTGTCCCGGTTAAAAATGGGGGTGCATAAAATAAGTGCCATCAGGATAATGGTCATGCCAATAATACTTAGGCTGTCCGGATATTCGTGCCATAAAGTAGCAGCCCATATACCGGCAAAAATAATTGCCAGATAGTTGGCAGGGCCAATTTGTCCGGCCGGGGCAAAGCTATAGGCTTTAGACATACAGATTTGACTGCAGGTAGCCAGGATGCCGGCACCACCTAATAAAAGCATTTCATGCATGGTATAACTGCGCCATACCCATAGCATGGGAATGGCAGAGACTATGGTGGCGATCAGACAAAAATAAAACACAATACGTGTGGCTGGTTCGGTAACCGTAAGGGCCCGTACGGTTACAAATGCCATGGCGGCCAGAAAGCTGGATACCAGACCGACCAGTGATAAAAAATTAACCATGCCGCTGTCTGGCTTGGCAACCAGGACAACACCGATGAAACCCAGGCCAGCTGCCATCAGCATGCTACGGCTTACCTGCTCCTTAAGGAATAACCACGCTACCAGCGGAATAAAAATCGGGGAAGAATAGGTGAATACCATGGCGTTACTGAGCTTTAGATGGGCAATGGCATAAAAGAAACCATACATTGCCGTTACACCCACCAATGCACGCCAGCCATGCATCCATAGCTTGCTGGTTTTAAGGCCAGAAGGCCCTCTGAGCAGTAAAAAGGGGCTGAGTAGCAACAGCCCGGTTAAATTGCGGAAAAAGACAATGGCGTAATTATCAACCGTATAAGAAGCCAGACGGATGAGCACACCCATGCTGGCAAATAAAAGCGCAGACAACGATAACAGTAGCAAACCCATAAGCAGGGGGCGTGAACTGGCAGAGAAAGTTTTCAAAGTGCATCTGGCAGGCGGGTGAAGAGAGGGCTGATAATAGCAAAATCAATTCCCGAATGTGAAATTGCCCGGAAGGTTCCGGGCAATAACATGCTCAGTTGGCTATGACCCTGCGTTTAAACCGCTGTTTTATCCAGCTGGTTTTGCATGTCAGCTAAAAGTTTCTGCTTTAGCTCAATGAGCTGGCTGGAATCTTTCAGCTGTTGCTGCAATAGGGCCTTTTGATCCAGCAACTGCGATTGCTGGTCTTTTAAGCGGTCCATTTCTTCCTGCGCCAGTGCCTGATCCTGCGGCATAGGTGCGGCCAGCAAGCTATCATTCACAATCGCGTTACTGCTACTAGTTGCCGGGATCTCGGCAGTCATGGTCGCTGCAACGGGTTGCAGGTTAGCCTCGCTGATGCTGCTAACCGGCTGGCTGCTCAGACCCTGGGACTGGGGATGAACTGCTTCATCGGTTTTTTCCTGACCTATCACGTAGCTCAGGGTGATGCCAATGATTGAAACAATAATAACGATAGCTAACAGGATCATCCAGCGTTTGGTCTTTGATGGTTGAGGGGCGTGCATGTCGATCTCCATTCGCTCTTCTTATCATTTAAGGTTCTATTTTAGCGAATTGGTTTAAATTGAACCACTCCTACTTCTTCTCGCTTTGATGGTGAATTTGTAAGCTCTGTCTCAGTTGGTCTACGTTCTGTATAGCCACAGTCAACGCATTCTATCCATTCGTCATCATCACCAATAAAGATCATGACGCGATCCAGTGCATTGCACTTCATGCAGCGGGCACCGGCAATAAAACGTTTTTTAAGGGTCATGATCTTTACTCTGGTTTAAAAGGTCGATAGGGCCGGATTAGGCTGCCTGATGATCCGTAGGCCAGCCATTATGCCTGAGTAAGGCATCCAGTTGGGCATCGCGGCCACGGAAGTTTTTAAAGGCATTTAAGGCATCAATACTGCCACCAACAGCTAGGATATGGGTTCTGAATGCTGCGCCTGTGGCAGGGTTAAAAATCCCTTCCTGCTCAAAGCGGTCAAAGGCATCACTGGCCAGTACTTCTGCCCATTTATAGGAGTAGTAGCCTGCGGCATAGCCGCCTGCAAAAATATGGCTAAAGCTGTGCTGAAAGCGGTTATAGTCTGGCGGTAGTAAAACAGCAGTTTGACTGCGGATCTGATTTAATAAATCCTGAATCTGCTGCCTGTCCGGTGCCGGGTTTTGCTGGTGAATAGCCAGGTCGAACAGGGCAAATTCAACCTGACGCAGGGTTTGCATGCCAGTCTGGAAATAACGGGCATTTAATAGTGCATCCAGCAATTCCTGTGGCAGTGTTTGCTGGTGTTCGTGGTGCTGGCTGATCAGGGAGATGGATTCACTATCCCATGCCCAGAACTCCATGAACTGGCTGGGTAGTTCTACAGCATCCCACGCCACGCCATGGGTGCCGGCCACGTGAATGCTGTCAACCTCGGTCAGCATATGATGCAGGCCGTGCCCAAATTCGTGGAACAGGGTGATTAATTCCTGATGGGTTAACAGGGCAGGTTGCTCCCCAATAGCGGGACTGAAATTACACACCATAAAGGCAACCGGTAGTTGCAGGTGATCTGCCAGTTGTACCCGTGAGCGGTAACCACTCATCCAGGCACCACCGCGTTTGTTGCTGCGCGCATACAGGTCAAAATAAAAGCCCGCAATGACTTTACCGTTTTCACTGACTTCATAATATTTGACATCCGGATGCCATGTGCTGGCCTGTTTTTCCTGAATCTGGATGCCATAAAGGCGCTGTACAATCTTGAATAGCCCCTCAATCACGATAGGGGCAGGGAAGTAGGGTTTTAATTGCTCCTGCGACAGTTTGTAGTCGCGCTGCCTGATTTTTTCTGCCAGATAGCCAGCATCCCATGCCTGCAATTGCTCAATGCCATATTGCACGGCTTCCTGCTGTAACTGGGTGATTTCCTGCTGTGCCGGTTGTCTGGCTTTTTCTGCCAGCTGCTGTAGGAAGGAAGATACATCGTCCACAGAGGGAGCCATTTTGCTGGCAAGTGAATAAGCGGCATAGTTTGGATAGCCTACTAATGCCGCCATTTCTGCCCGTAATGCCAGAATTTCTTCCATCAGTGCGCTGTTATCCAGGGCGCTGTCACCAAACTCGGAAGCACGGATGCCGTATGCATGATAAACAGCTTCACGTAATTGGCGGTCATCCGCATAGGTGAGTATGGCGGTGAGGGCAGGGGCATCCAGGGTTACCAGTGCGCCTTCATGTCCCTCTCCTTGACTACGCTGCTGGCCTAGTTGCTGCAACAGGGCGATGGCACTGTCTGGCAGGCCAGCCAGTTGAGCCTCGTTCAGGGGCTGTGACCATGCCTGGGTAGCATCCAGTACGTTATTGGAAAAGCTGGAGGACAACTCTGACAGGCGGGCAGAAATTTCAGCAAAGCGCTGCTTGGCTGCCGGGTTTAAGTCTACCCCGGACAATTTAAAGTCACGAATCGCCAGATCGATGGCACGTTGCTGTGCCTGATTAAGGGAAAGAAAGGTATTACTGTTTTTTAGCAGTTGATAATGATTAAACAGCCCTTCATGCTGACCGAGCGTGGTGTAGTATTCACTGAGCGCAGGTAACAAGCTTTGATACAGCTCGCGGATTGCAGGGCTATTCATCACCGCATTCAGGCTGGATAAAACGCCCCATGCCAGTTGCAACTGGTTTTCTGTATGCTCCAGTTGCTTGATCTGCAACAGTGCCTGAGCATCATCACTGGCTTGTGCCGGTATTTCCGTCAGTTGCTGTTCGGCCTGGCTAATTGCCTGGCTCACCTGTGCCTTGAGTGTCGCGGTATTCAGGCTGGAAAAATCGGGTAAGCCGGAAATGGATGCCTGTGGCAAATCCTGAGCAATCATTGTTATAACCTGTGTATGGTATTCGGATATAGAAAAAGTAGGGGCTGACCCAGCCTGAAACAAGGTGGGTCATGTAAAAAATAACAAAAAAAGAGCAGGCTTAAGGCGATATCAGCTATCTGTATTCGGGGTGAGTAAGGCGGCAATCAGTTTGCTGTGACGCCCAGACTGTTGCTGGACGGTGAGCCTGCAAGTTTGAATAATGCTCTGCAGGTCATTTAAAGCATGGTCAAACTGGTCGTTGATAATCACATAATCAAAATTGATGTACTGCTGCATGTCAATAATAGCACCAGCCAGACGCTGCTCAATCACTTCGATGCTATCCTGTGCCCGGGCGGACAGGCGCTCGCGTAAATCGTACTGTGATGGTGGCAGGATAAATATCTGTTTGCTGTCCGGGAACAGGCGTCGAACCTGGGCTGCGCCCTGCCAGTCAATTTCCAGCAATACATCATGTCCGGCGTCCAGCTGTTTTTTTACTTCATGCTGGCTGGTGCCGTAGTAGTTGCCAAATACTTCGGCATGCTCAATAAAGCCGCTTTGTGCTACTAGTGCCAGAAAGTCATCGGTACTGCTGAAGTGATAGTGAATGCCATCAATTTCAGCGGGGCGTCTGCTGCGGGTGGTATGTGATACGGAGACGTGCAAATCACTGACACGATCCAGCAGGGCCTTTACCAAAGATGTTTTGCCAGTGCCGGAGGCCGCAGCGACAACAAACAGTAAACCAGACATCGGCGCTTTCCTGTATGATATAAAATTGCATTATTGTAACGAAAATCCGGCATGATATTCAGCAGGTTTTCAGTGTGAATACATCAAGTTTCTGGATGGCACGGGTTTTTAAGCGTCATATGGATATTTGCTGTTATCATGG